>CALCXL010000278.1 GCA_937907595.1 uncultured Pseudomonadota bacterium | reverse complement strand
CTCGGCCGACGACGACGACTCGGCCCCCGCAGCCTGCGACGACGCGGCGGTGGGCGCGGCCCTGGCGAGCTTGGCGTCCTGGCCCCAGCAGATCACCTGCGGCTACAACGCGAACCTGGGCACGGCCTCGGCCGAGCACCGCATCGGCCTGAGCTGGGACGCCTGGGCGCTGTCTGGCTCCATGGCGGTGGGCACGCAGTACGTCCTGTGGTTCGACGGGAGCCTGGGCCAGCCGGATCAGGTGGCGGGGAGCCTCGAACTGGAGACGGGCAGCAACCTGCTGGTCAACGACTGCAACGACGCCCTGGACCCCTTCAACCAGCCCGCGGTGGTGGACAGCTGGAGCGCGATCGCGGGCAGCGCCACGCTGACGGTGGTGGCGATCAGCCCGCCCTCGGGCCCGGGCAACCCCTTCACGGGCGCGGTGGCCCTCAGCGGCGTGGTGATCGAGCAAGACGGCAGCCCCGGCACCACCTGCACGGTGCCCGACGCGACCTGGACGGGCTTCTACATGGGGTGGCTGCCGGGGTGATCGGCCCACGGCCTCTCAGGTCGAAGCGTCCTCGTCGCCCCCCACCCCCTGCAACGGATCCAGCCCCCGCACCACAAAGTCCCCGCTGACCGCCCGCACCTCCTGCAGAAACTTGCCGTAGTTCACGTTGAGGGAGAAGCCCATGGGGCCGTCCAGCGGCAGGAAGAAGTTGTCGTGGTGGTGGGGCACGATGACCTTCGGCTGCAGGCAGCGGAGGATGCGCGCGGTGTAGTCGGGGGTGAAGCTCCGGCCGGCGATGCCGCAGAGGAAGATGTCGCAGGGCTCGCGGATCTCCGACTCGATGAGGTCGCAGGAGCCCATGTGGTACAGGCTGGTGCCCGCCACCTCGATGCGGATCCCCCACACCTGCCCGCAGTTGTAGGCCTTGCTGGTCAGCTGCTCGGTGTGCGCGCAGGTGAGCTCGCCGCCGCTGGGGATCGCCAGGCCCAGGAACAGCTTGCTGTGCAGGCTGGGCACGAAGGTGACCTTGAAGGGGCCGATGTCGATGGGTCGGTGGGCCTCGGCCACCCGCGCGTGCTCCTCCAGCCCGTGCAGGCCCAGCAGGTGCTGCACCGACCGGCTGCCGTAGACGGTGCAGCGGTCCCGATGCACCAGGGGCGCGATGTCCAGGGCGTGGTCGAAGTGCGCGTGCCCCACCAGGACCGCGTCCGCCTTGGGCAGCAGGCGGGCCACCGCGTCGATGTCCGCGCGCAGGGGCCGGGCGCGGGCCACGTGGGGCAGCGGGTGCCGGCTGACGAAGGGGTCCGTGATCAGCGTGGTGCCGCCGTAGGAGATGGCGAAGCTGGCGGTGCCCAGCCACTGCAGGCGCAGGCCCTCGGGCAGGTCCAGGCCGTGGCGGCGCACGTTGACGTCGGCGGCGGCGGACGCGTCGTTGCGCTGGCGGGCGCCGGGAGAGAGGAGGAAGGGCAGCAGATCGGAGAAGGGCTGGAGCATGGGATCGCGATCCTGCCGCCGATCGGCCGGGACGTCCACGGCCCTCTGGAGGGTTCTTCTCGGGGAATCTGCCGCGATCTGGCACACTTGGATTCATCGAACGGAGGTCGTCATGCACTTTCCGAACAAGCTGAGCACCAACGAGCGCGCGGTCCACCTGTCCCGTCGGGCCGAAGCCGTCGCCAACCGGCTGGTGCGGCGCGCCGACAAGGTCCGGGCCCGGGCCGGCCTGGGCGGGCGCAAGGCAGCCTACGACGACGCCAACTACGAGTTCGTCGGCGGCCCCGGCGAGACCCTGCGACGTCGCCACTACGACAAGTCCCTGCGCCTGCTCTGGAAGGCCGAGGCCCACGCCCCCTGGCTGGGCTTCGAGGACTGCAGCAAGGAGGAGCGCGCCCTGCTGCAGATGGCCGAGCAGTCCATGAAGCCCGCCGAGCGCGACGCCCTGGACCGCATCACCCAGGACGAGTTCCGGGCGATGCTCAAGTCCACCTACACCGAGCGCGAGCGCCAGGCCATCGTCAACGTGCTGACCGCCATCGGCCACGGCGAGGCCTACGCCTGGCTGGTCTCCGCCGAGCTCCTGGGCCAGGTCCAGTCCACCGGCGCCCGCACCGCCCTGACCATGCAGGTGCTGGAGGAGGCCAAGCACTTCGTGGTGCTGCGCGCGCTCATGCGCTCCTTCGACGTGCCCATCCCGCGGCAGTCGGCCTGGGAGTACCTGCTGCTGGAGAACGTGCTGAAGCTCGACGGGCTGGAGAAGCTCTTCGGCATGAACGTGCTGGTGGAGGGCATCGCCCTGAGCTTCTTCGGGCTGCTGGCCGGCGCGCCGGGCCTGGAGATCCTGCAGATGTTCCACCTGGACGAGGCGCGCCACGCCGCCCTGCCCAGCAACTACCTGGCCGAGTTCCCCATGTCCGAGTGGGAGAAGAAGAACCCGGTGGCCCGCACCCGCCGCCTCAAGCTGGTCCTGCCCGCGCTGCTGCTGATGCCGCAGCTGGAGCCCGACCTCAACGAGCTGGGCATCGACGCCTACGAGTTCGGGGGCAGCGTGGTCGCCAAGATCTCCGCCCTGGCCTACCGCAACGGCTTCTACCTGCCCATGCCCCGCTGGGCCCTGCTGCTGGCCCTGGACGCGGTCTTCAACGGCTGGTGCGCGGCCACCCGGGACGAGCACCGCTGGACCTCCTTCACCGGCTTCGACTCCACCAAACTGGAGGCCCTGCGCCGCGTGGAGCGCCGGGTCTTCTACGGCGCCGCCTGATCAGCCCTCCGCGGCCCCGTCGTCGCCCAGGACGTGCGCGTCCAGCACGAACGCGGTGAACGCGCCCGTCATCACGTCGGCGCCGTCCACCCTGACCACCACGTCGACCGTATGCTTGCGGCCCTTCTGGGCGCTCCGTGTGGCGGTGGCGGTCATGGTCTGGCCGACGCGCACGGGGGCCAGGAACTTCGTCTCCGCAGCGCCGAGCACCACGAAGGGGTCGTTCACGGCGACCATGGCGGCGTAGTCGGCCAGGCCGAAGGTGAAGCCGCCGTGCACCAGGCCGCGCTCGTCGGCGGCCATGGAGTCGGTGCCCACCAGGGTGACCGTGGCGGCACCGTCGGAGAGGTCGACGACGGCGCCCACCAGGGCGGGGTGGATGGACAGGTGCGTGCGTTGATCCACGGGGTCTCCGGACGACAAAAGCCCCGCCGGGGCGGGGCTGTCGAGGACGATGAGAGCAGTCCTTGAGCGCCGATCAGGCGGCCGCGACGAGCGCGACCCCACCGACTGCTCTAGAGCTTGACGCCCGCGTCACGCGCAGCGGCCTGGAGGCCCTTGCGGGTGATCGTGCGCAGCGCACGGGTGCTGATGCGGAGCCGGACCCACTGGCCGTTCTCCTCATCCCAGACGCGCTTGGACTGCACGTTCGGCTGCTGCCAGTGCTTGGTCTTGCGCTGCGAGTGCGACACGCGGTTGCCCGCCATGGGCTTCTTGCCGGTGAACTTGCACTTGGCCATGTCTCGGTCCTTTCAGGATCGAAGCTCTACTTGAGCTTCGACTCCTTGAACATCACGTGCTTGCGAACCTTGGGGTCGTACTTCTTCATCTGAAGCTTGCCCGTGCTGGTCCGGCGGTTCTTCGTGGTCGTGTAGAAGTAGCCGGTACCGGCCTCAGACACGAGCTTGATCTTTTCACGCATTCTTGCCTCCTGGGAGGTTGAGCCGGCGGAATGTACAGACGCACCCCCGGTCGGTCAAGGCGATCGGGGAGATCGGATCGCGGATCGTCGGATCGCCTGCGAACGCCCCCCCCCGATCAGCCGCCGATCCGCTGCGCGGTGGGCCCCCTCACCCCTTCCCGATCGGCTGCCACTCCGCCCCCGACGACGCCGGCGCGCTCGGGGCCGTCGACGCCGCCTCGGTCTTCCCTGGCTTGTCCGCCTTCGGCTTCTTCGCCGGCATCTTCCACAGCCCGCCCGCGCTGAAGGAGGCCCATCCGTCGACCACCCAGCGGAACACCCGCGAGGCCAGCCACAGGGCCCACAGCAGCATCACCGCCTTCCAGACCAGCAGGGGCAGCCAGATCACGAAGGGCCGGGGCAGCACCGCGGCGTGGTCGGCGTACCAGCGCAGCGTCGAGCTGCTCGAGCCCGCCCCCTCCACCTGCATGTCCGGCTGGTAGAGCAGGCCCTCGTACACGGCCCAGTACAGCATCCCGAAGGCCAGCAGCGTCAGCCCCACCAGGGCCAGCTGGGCCAGGTCGTGCAGCCACCAGGTCGGCATGCGGTGGCGGCGTCGCAGGCCCAGGGCCACCAGCCACAGCACCACCACGACCGGCGCCACCACCTCCACCTGCGTCATGCCCAGCCCCAGCAGGAACCAGTCGCGCGCCTTGAGCTCCGTGGGGGCGTAGCGGCCCAGCAGGAAGGCCAGCAGCAGGATCAGCACGACGTACTGCCACCAGGTCACCACCGCGCCCCAGACCGGCCCCCCGGCCCACAGCAGCCACTTGTTGTCCGGCACCTCGATGCTCACCAGCACGTTGGCGGCCTCCACGCCCAAGGCCAGCTCGGGCACCCGCTCCAGCACGCCGGTGGGGTGCTCCTGGCGCCAGCGCACGGTCACGCTGCTGCTGCCGGGCTCGATGCTGTAGGCCAGGCGACGCCCCTCGCGCTGCACCGGCTGGTCCTGGCCGCCCAGCTGGAAGGAGATGAGCTCGGCGCCTTCGGGCAGGTCGACGTGCTGCTCGCCGCCCTGGCTGGAGCGTAGATCGAAGGACATCGTGCCCTCGATCACCCGCCGGCCGGGCCGCATGTCGATGGTCGCCTGGTCGATGGTCGTGGTGGCGCCCGCCGTCGGCAGGGGCTTGGTGAAGGTGAAGCTCACCGACTCCCCCGGCCAGGGCTGCCAGGCCGGCTGCCAGCGCCCGTCCGTGGTGTGCCGGGTGGGCGCGATGCCGTCGGCCGCGCAGCTGAAGACCGGCGAGCAGTCCAGCGACCAGCGCTCGGTCCAGGGGCGATCCTTCGGCGCCGTCAGCGTCAGCGTCTCCGACTCCGCCAGCGTCGACTCCCAGGCCAGCGAGGTCTCGCCGGGCTGCAGCGTCACGTCGGCCTCGCCCTTCTGCACCGTGATGCCGGGGGTGGTGACGGACTCGCCGTCGAGCAGCGGCACCCGCGCGTGCACCACCGACGAGCTGGGCCCGATGCGCCGCAGCTCGTTGTGCACCAGCCAGGGCACGCCGATGTCGAGCTCCCGCCGCAGCTCCAGCCAGGGCGACAGGGGCTGGGTGTCCTGGCCGCCGTCGCCCGCCTCAGCCTGCAGGGAGCGCGATCGCGCCAGGCCCACGGACTGCGGCGGGGGGGCGTCGGGCCGGTAACCGTCGATGGTCCAGCCGTCGCCGCGCCACGACATCGTCCGGGGCACCTGGGGGAAGCGCAGGGGGATGACGTCGCGGCCGGGACCCCGCACCACCACGCGGTGGATGCCGGGCTCCAGGCGCAGGGCGAAGTAGCCGCTGTCCAGCCGGCGAAGGGCCAGGGCGGGGGCGCCGTCGACGGTGACGGACGAGGGCACCCAGGCGGCGTCGGGCCCGGGGAGCTGCAGGGCGGCGGCGGCTTCGGCGTGGGCCATCAGGGTGATCGTCAGCCCCTCCTCGCCCGCGACCAGCGCGGCCGAGGCCAGCTCGATGCACTCGGGCGCGCAGTCGGGCGGGGCGCTCAGCCGGTCCCGGAGCTGATCGAGCACCGCTCCTGTGGGCGCGACCTGCTCGATCCCCTGCACGATGGGTGACTCAGCGCGCGCGGTCGACGTGCCCAAGAGAGCCGGCCCCACGAACATCGCCAGCAGGGCTACGGAGGCGCCCAGGGACAGGGCGACGGACCCCTCAGCGTCCGGGGAGGGCGGCGGCGGCTCCGAGGGCTCCCGGGGCTGCGTGGCGCGCCGCGGATCCGCGAAGCGCAGGCCCAGGGCCAGGAGCGACAGCACGCGAAGCAGGGCCAGCAGCAGGCCCGCCCAGGGGGGCACCAGCCACAGCCGGATGCCGTGGGTCGAGCCGACCGGGCCGTTCCAGCTGAGGGCGTGCTGCGACCAGCTCCAGCGGGGCACGCCCGGGCCGGTCTGCACGATCGCCTGCGGGTCCACCTGGGACGAGCGGGCCTTGGCCTTGCCGTAGCTGCCCTTGTTGGCCTTCTTGACGGGGCCGCGGCGGGAGCTCACGTCCAGCTCGAAGGCTTCGGACTTCGCCTCCTGCGCCCAGTCGCCCTGCTCCTCCATGGGCGCGTTCATCATGCCGCCCCCCACCGCGATGCTCTGGGGGTAGTTGTTCTGGTCGCCGCCGTCGTAGGGGCCCTGGGACCACTGGTCCAGCTGCGGGAAGAGGCCGGTGCGGATCTGGTTCCAGGAGAACGCGGTCAGGTGCAGGGCCAGGCCCAACAGCAGGGCCCAGCGCAGGCCGACGAGCACGCGGGCCACCGTCCCCCGGGGCAGGGCGCCCACCAGGGCCGACGTGATCAGCAGCACCAGCCACCACAACTTCGGCGCGTCGGGCTCGTGCCAGGCCAGCGTGAGGCCCAGCAGGGCGACGACGGCCCAGCGGATCCCCAGGACCTTCCAGGTGATCAGGACGATGAGGAGCAGGCCGAAGAGGTCCATGAGCGACCAGCGCTCGATCCAGGTGCCCGAGGCCTTGTCCACGCCCGTCGCCGCCAGGATCGACCAGCCCGGGGGCAGGTGCAGGGTCGCCGACAGGCTCGTCGCCTCCTTGTCCCAGCCGACCGCGGGCAGCTCCCCGCGGGTGGGGTAGGACAGCGTCGCCTCCGCCGACAGCGTGCCGTTGCGGACCTCGACCCCGTCGGGCGAGCCGTCGCCGGTGTGGTTGATCACCCGCGGCGTGCCGTCGACGGCCACCTGCCCCAGCAGCCCCGGCGCCTTGAGCTCCAGCCGACCGCCCTGGTGCAGGGTGCCGCCCAGCCGATCGCGCACCACGAAGCCGTCGCCGTCCTGCCGCAGCCACAGGGATCGCGCCACCGTCACCTGGTCCGGCGGAGGCGCCGTCTGGCCCCGGCGAAGCTCGGTGAACTCCAGCCCCCCGCCCCGGGCCACCCGCCAGGCCGGCAAGCTCGCCCAGTCCTCCTCCAGCGACGTGCGCTGCGGGTCCACCCCCGGCGAGCCGCTGATCTTCACCGAGCGCACCGGCGGGCTGGCCTGGAACACCCAGACCTCCTCGTCGGGCCAGGGCGCCTCGGCCAGGGGCGCGATGATCGACGTCGAGGGCTCCGTGCTGCGCGCCCCCAGGGTGATGGTCCACTCGCCCGGCCGGAGCTGCACGCGCAGGTGGCCCTGCTGGTCGAGCCGCGCGGGCAGGCTGGTGGTCAAGGACACCGGCTCCGTGCCCGGGGTCAGGGGCACGCCGATGTCCATCTCCCGGCTCCGCCCCGACACCCGCAGCCGCAGCCGCGTGGTCACGATCAACGGCACGCCGTCGTCCACCCGCCGGTGCACCTCCATCGCCAGCCGGTCCTCGTTGGTCTCCTCGGAGCGCGCGCCCTGCAGCCAGAGCATCCCGTCGGCCTGCCGGCGCGGGAAGCTCACCGCCTTGCCCCGCACCACCAGATCCAGCAGGGCGATGGCCGGCGGCACCGGCAGCGACTCGGGCAGCCGGCTCCAGGCGAAGCGGCCGCGCAGCGTGTGCTCTCCGGGCCCCAGCACCACGTGGGGGACGTCGCCGACGTGGGCGAGCAGGGCGGGGCGATTGTCCGTGGTCAGGTCGGTGGGCCAGTGCTCGGCGGAGCCCGGCAGGGGCAGGCGAAGCTCCTCGTCGGCCCGCACCGACAGGGCGAAGCTGCCGCCGCTGTCGTCCAGGCGAAGCTGAAGCTCGCCCGGCCAGGCGCAGATCCGCTCGGCGCCCAGCACGGGGCAGCGCAGGCCGTCGACGTCATGCAGGGCCCAGCCCACCCAGGGCTGCAGGGGCGCGGGCACGTCCAGGGGGGCGGCGGTCGCGGGCAGGGCGAACAGGATCAGGAGCAGGGGAAGCAGCTTCATTGGGGAACCTCCGGGCCCCATCGAGGCTAGCAGCCCGTGGGACCACGACCGTGAGTGCGCTGCGAGGCGAATTCGGTCCAGGTCAAGGCGGAGGAAGCAGGGCGTAGTGGACCTACGGCCGCTTTCGACAACGCTGAGATGGGCCGAATTCGGCCGCAGCGTGCCACGATGAGTGGTTCCACGGGCTGCCGACCCGGACGGCGATTCTCGTCCCAGACCGGCGGATCCCTGTTGCCGTATCAATCGATTGATTGACACCGTCGGTCCATGCACTCCTTCGACACCGCCGGCCCCTTCGCCTCCGGCCACGACCTGGCGGAGCTCCCCTGGTTCACCCTGCGCGACGGCCGCCTGGCGTTGCACGAGCCCATCGGCCCCATCGTCGACGTGCACGGGCACCTGGCGCTGTCCTACGTCCGGAACCGCACGGTCGACCTGATGGCCGAGACGCCGCGCACCGAGCACTACCTGGACCTGCAGCAGCCCCTGGACCTGGGCATCTACTGCAACCAGAACATCGACGCCGCGGGCCTGAAGGCGATGGGGCGGGACCTGACGCTGCGCAGCATGAGCAACGCGGGCATGCGGGTGACCCACACCGCGCCGAACCTGCGGCGGGAGATGGCGGAGCTGGGCATCGCGCGCACGCTGCTGCTGCCGGTGGAGCTGCCGATGCTCTCACGCAACGCCGAGCAGTACCTGGAGATCGCGGCGCAGGAGGACGGCCTGGTCTCCTTCGGGTCGGTGCACCCGGCGGACCCGCGCCGCGAGCGGCAGATCCACCAGCAGATCACCGCCGGCGCCCTGGGCTTCAAGCTGCACCCCGCCGTCCAGCTCTTCCGCCCGGACGCGCGGCGGCCCATGGAGCTGATGGAGATCCTGCAGCCCTTGGGCCTGCCCCTGCTGTTCCACTGCGGGCCCGTGGGCATCGAGCTCGCCCTCAGCCGCAAGCTGGCCCAGGTGCGGCACTTCGAGGCGATGCTGCAGACGTTCCGGCACGTCCCGGTGGTCCTGGGCCACAGCGGCGCGCTGCAGATGGACGAGGCCCTGGAGCTGTCGCGTCGGCACGACAACGTCTGGTTGGACATCTCCTGCCAGTGCCTGCCGAACGTGAAGCGCATCCTGCAGCGGGCCGACCCCAACCGCATCCTCTTCGGCAGCGACTGGCCCTTCTATCACCAGGCCGTCCCCCTCGCGAAGGTCCTGCTGGCCACCCAGGGGCAGCCCAGCCTCCGGCGCAAGGTGCTCTGGGAGAACGCCGGGGCCCTGCTTGGGGAGCGGGCCCGCGCGGCGGCTTGAGGGGGGCCAGGTCTCCCAAACACCGACGCGGCGACCGGGTCTGCACACCCGGCCGCCGCGAAGGCAAGTTCCCTCCCGCCCGGAGGCGGGAGCTCCCCCCCGTCCAGAGACGGGAGCTGTTGGTCCCTACGGAACCGGCTTGAGGAGCTCGGACGGATCCCGGCTGGCGGGGGCGTTCCGACGCTCCGACTTCCCGTTGCTCTCGTTGCTGTCCAGGGCCGCGGGGGCGCGCTGGGTGCTGGCGCGCACGGCCTGGTCGAGGGCGTTGCTCATGCGCATCTCACCGTCGAAGCGCACGCCCTCGTCCATCGTGATGATGGGCGAGGTGATGTTGCCGATGACGATGGCGGGCGCACGCAGGTCGCAGCGACCGCGGGCGTTGACGTTGCCGTTGATGCGGCCAGCGATGACCACCGTGGCGACGTCGATCTCCGCCTCGAGCTCGGCGTCGGGGCCGATCTCCAGGGTGTCGTTGGAGAAGATCTCCCCCGTGAACTTGCCGTCGATGCGCACGCGGCCCTCGAAGGTCAACTTGCCCTCGTAGATGCAGCCGCTGCCCAGGAAGGCGTTGAGCTCGTTGGCGGCGGGACGGGTGACCACGGGGGCACGCACGGCGCCGGCGGCGGGGGGCGGAAGCAATTCACGGTTCATGGTGTCGACCTCGGGTTCCGGCGGAGGCTGCGCGAACAAGGACTCACGGCGTCCGAATTTCATGGCTACTGACTCCTCTGCTGCCCCCCTCGCGGGGAGCGTGCTGCTGCTGCTGCTGCGCGAACGCGCCGCGGGTAATGACTAGAAGGCCTGCCCCTCGATGCGTTCGATGAGCCGGTCCAGGTCCGTGGGGTTGTAGTACTCCACCACGATCTTTCCGCCCTCGCCGCCGGCCCGGGGCCGCAGCTGCACGCGGGTGCCCAGGTGCCGCGCCAGGCGGTCCTGCAGGTCCACCAGGGGCGCGTCGAGCTCGCCACGGCGGGCGCGGGCCTTGCCGCCCTTCATGGTGCGACGGACCAGCTCCTCGGTCGCGCGGACCGACAGCGCGTCCTGCACCACGGTGGCGAAGACCTCGCGGATCAGGTCGGGCTCCGCCAGGGACAGCAGCGCGCGGCCGTGCCCCATGCTGATGGCGCCGCGCTGCAGGGCGTCCAGGATCTCGTCGGGCAGCTTGAGCAGGCGCAGCGTGTTGCTGATGGTGCTGCGGTCCTTGCCCACGCGGCGGCTGAGCTCCTCCTGCGTGTACTCGAACTGCTCGATCAGCGCGCGGAAGGCCTCCGCCTCTTCGACCGGGTTGAGGTCCTCGCGCTGCAGGTTCTCGATCAGCGCGATCTCCAGGCTCTCCGCCTGGTCCATGCGCCGGATGATCGCCGGCACGCTGCGCAGCCCCGCCAGGCAGGAGGCCCGGAAGCGGCGCTCGCCCGCGACGATCTGGTACCCGCCCTCCACCGGACGCAGCAGGATGGGCTGGATGACCCCCTGCTCCCGGATGGAGGCGCTGAGCTCCGCCAGGGCCGCGTCGTCGAAGTGACGGCGGGGCTGCATGGCGTTGGCCGTGATCTCCTCGATGGGGATCTGCACGACGGCGCCAGCGGCCAGGGCCGCCCGGGGGCTGTCGACGTCGAGTCCTCGAGCTTCAGGGATGAGGGAGGCAAGGCCCCGTCCCAGTGTGCTTCGCTTCTGCATGGTGCCTCCTACGCGGTTCGTGAGCGGGTGATCTGACGCGGGTTGTGGCGCGCGAGCATCTCACGAGCGAGCTCGCGGTAGGCCTTTGCGCCCGTACACGTCGGGTCGTACTGGATGATCGGAAGGCCGAAGGACGGCGACTCACCCAGCCGCACGTTCCGCGGGATGGGGGTGTCGAAGACCTTCGTGCCGAAGTGGCGACGCACATCGCCCGCGACCTCCCGGCACAGCCGGTTGCGGGCGTCGTACAGGGTGATCAGCACGCCTTCGTACCCCAGCGCGGGGTTGAGGCGGCGCTGGATCAGCTGGATGGTGCGGGTCAGCTCCCCCAGGCCCTCCAGCGCGTAGTACTCAGCCTGCAGGGGGATGAGCACCGTGTGGGCCGCCGTCAACGCGTTCAGCGTCAGCAGGCCCAGGCTGGGCGGGCAGTCGATGACCACGTAGTCGAAGTCGGCCTCGATCTCCTTGAGGGCGTCGGCCAGGCGGTGCTCCCGGGCCAGCGTCGGCGCCAACTCCAGCTCCGCGCCCACGAGGTCCGTCGTGGACGGGGCGACCGCCAGGTTGGGCACCGCCCCGGGCGTCAGCGCCTGCGAGAGCGGGAGGTCCCGGCAGAGCACGTCGTAGATGGAGCGCTTGAGGTTCGCCTTGTCGACGCCGGCGCCCGAGGACGCGTTCCCCTGGGGGTCCAGGTCGACGAGCAACACCGTCTGCCCGGCTTCCGCCAGGCACGCGGCCAGGTTGACGGCTGTGGTGGTCTTCCCCACGCCGCCCTTCTGGTTCGAGATCGCGATGATCCGTGCCATCCGGTTTGATTCCTCATCCGCATGCCCCCCTGAACTCCGCTCCGGAGCGCGAGTTCGGGGTGCTCAACAACAGCTTTTTCCATCGGTTGGAACGCCCTGAGACTAATGGTCGCCCCATGCCTTGCGCAACACAAAAATGGGAAAAACTGCCGGACTCGGCGAGATCACGAAAAAGGTCGTGAAAACATGGGTCCATGCGGGCCGCGTGCAGTTGGTGCCGGGCCCTGGGTCCGGATTGCGCCTCCGGATTGCGCGCTGGGTCGGGGCTCAGTCCGCCGCGCGTCGGAGCAGGAGGTGCAGGCGCTCCCCGACCGGCCGGCCTGGATGTTCCACGTGCAACACCCAGGGCTCGGGCCAGCCTCCCTTGGGGAGTCGCGCGCGCGAGGAGGAGACCAGCAGGTGCTGCACGCCCCAGGCGTCGGCGTGGGCGGGCAGCTGCTCGGGGGGCACGAAGGCGCGGGCGGAGAGCAGCACCGGGTGGGGTCGATGGGCCTCGGTGATCAGGTCCTCGGCCCGCCCGTGGTGGACCCGCACGTGCTCCAGGCCCATGTCGACGACCGCCGCGCGCAGGAAGGCGCAGCGCTTGCGGCGGGCCTCCACCAGGTGCAGCTCCCGCTCGGGGTAGTGGGCGGCCAGCAGCAGCGCCGGCAGCCCGCTGCCCGAGCCCAGGTCCAGCCAGGGGCCGTCGGGCAGGTCCGCCAGCAGCGGCGCGGCGGCCAGGGCGTCGGCGATCCCCTGCTGCAGCAGGTCGTGGGAGCGGCGCCACCCCACCAGCCGCTGGGCCTTCTGCCAGCGCGCCAGGGTGTGGGTCCAGGCGACGATGCGGTCGGCCGTTTCCCGTGGAACACCCAGCTCGAGCACGGACTCGGTGGAGCAGATCAAACTCATGGGGGAGCCCTCTGGATGCGCGCGGCCAACAGGTTGAGGGCGGCGGGGGTCATGCCCTGGATGCGGGACGCATCGCCCAACGTGGCTGGGGCGTGGGCCACCAGCTTCTCGATCAGCTCCTGCCGCATGCCCGGCAGGGCGAAGTCGAAGGCCGGCGGCAGGGCCAGATCGGCCGTCTCCCGCAGGCGCTGCACCTCGCGCTCCTGCCGATCCAGGTACCCGGAGTAGCGGCACTGGATCGTCAGCTGCTCGGCCTCGTCCTCGCTCAGGGGCAGCTCGTGGCCCGCGGCCCGCAGGAGCGGGAGCAGCTCCAGATCGGGCCGACGCATGAGCTCGGCCAGGGCCGTCGGCTGGCGCAGGGGGGCTTCGTCCAGGCCGATCAGGTGCTCGTCGACGGGGCCGTTCGGCCGTGCCTCCGTGGCCTGCAGGACCTCCAATCCCCGGGCGATGGCGTCGCGACGCTCGGTGAAGCGGCGCCAGCGCTCGTCGTCGACCAGGCCGACGCTGCGGCCCAGCTCCGTCAAGCGCAGATCGGCGTTGTCCTCGCGCAGCAGCAGCCGCCACTCGGCCCGCGACGTGAACATGCGGTACGGCTCCGACGTGCCCAGGTGGCACAGGTCGTCGGCCAACACGCCCAGGTAGGCCTGCTCCCGGCGCAGGACGACGGCGTCTTCTCGGCGGGCGAACCGGGCGGCGTTGATGCCGGCGAGCAGGCCCTGGGCCGCGGCCTCTTCGTAGCCGGTGGTGCCGTTGATCTGCCCGGCCAGGAACAGCCCGCGCAGCCGCTGCGACTGCAGGTCCGCGCCCAGGTCCCGGGGGTCGGCGAAGTCGTACTCGATGGCGTAGCCCGGGCGCACCACGACCGCGTCCTCCAGGCCTTCGATCGTCGCCAGCGCAGCCAGCTGGGTGCTGACGGCGAGGCTGGTGGAGAAGCCGTTGGGGTAGACCTCCCAGGAGGCCAGGCCCTCGGGCTCGAGGATGATGCGGTGGCTGTCCCGGTCGGCGAAGCGGTGGACCTTGTCCTCGATGCTGGGGCAGTAGCGGGGCCCCGCGCCGTCGATGGTCGGCTCCGCGCCGTAGAGCGGGGAGTGGGCGAGGCCCCGCTGGATGACGTCGTGGGTGGTGGCGTTGGTGGCGGTCGTGTGGCAGCGGACCTGGGGCAGGGCCGAGGGCGGGCCCACGAAGGAGAAGCGGCCGCCGGGGTGGTCGCCGTCCTGGATGCTCAGGCGGTCCCAGCGGATCGTGCGGCCGTCCAGCCGCGGGACCGTGCCCGTCTTGAGGCGCCCCAGGCGGTGCCCTGCGCGCTCCAGGGCCATCGAGAGGGCCCCGGCCGCCGGAGCCCCGTTGCCACCGCCCGGGCGCTGGCTGAGGCCCGTGTGCAGCGTTCCACGCAGGGAGGTGCCCGCGGTCACCACCAAGGCGCGGGTCGGGAGGGTGGAGCCGTCGGCCAGCACGACGCCCGCCACGCCGCTGATATCGGTGATGATATCAACCGCTTCCCCCTCCACGACCTGCAGGTTGGGGCAGGCGTCGGCGGCCTGGCCCATGCGGCGTTGGTAGAGGAAGCGGTCCACCTGGGCGCGGCTGGAGCGCACCGCCAGGCCCTTGCGGGTGTTCAGGTACTTGAACTGGATGGTGGTGGCGTCCGCGGCCAGGGCCATCTCCCCGCCCAGGGCGTCGATCTCCCGCACCAGGTGGCCCTTGGCCTGCCCGCCCACCGCCGGGTTGCAGGGCATCCGGCCGATCGCGCCCCGATGCAGCGTCACCAGCACCGTGGAGCGACCCATCCGGGCCGACGCCAGGGCCGCCTCCATGCCGGCGTGCCCGCCTCCGACGACGACGACTTCTGGTTTCACGTGGAACACGGGCGAAGGGTACGGCACGTCTGTTTCACGTGGAACGTGCCCCGCTATTTGCCGATGCAGAACCGGCTGAACAGGGCGTCGAGCACCGACTCCGAGGTCCAGGCACCAAGGAGCTCGTCCAGCGCGGTTCCTGCTTCCCGCACGAAAACTGCGCAGAGAACGGGTTCTTCGGCGCCGTGCGCAGCCGCGTTGCGGGTCCCCAGGGCGGCGGCGACCAGCGCGTTCTTCTGGCGTTCGGTGTGCACGATCAGGTCACCGGGGTCGGCCAGGCTCAGGCGATCGACGACGGCGGCGCGGAGCTCGGCCAGGTCCCGGTCGGGGGCCACGGCCAGCCAGCCGGGCGGGGGATCGGCCAGGTCGCAGTGGGTGGCGACGGCCAGGCGGGCTGGGTCGACGGGCTCGGCGCCCCCCTCCAGCAGCTCCCGCGCGTCGCGCACCTCCAGCACCAGATCGGCGGCGTCCACCGCGCGCAGGGAGCGCTGCACGCCCTGGGCCTCCACCGGATCGACCGCGTCCCGCTGACCCGCCGTGTCCTCCAGGCGCAGGGCCACGCCGCCCCAGGTGACGGGCTCGCTGACCACGTCGCGGGTGGTGCCGGCCTGCTCGGAGACGATGGCGCGGTCGTGCCCGAGCAGGGCGTTGAACAGCGTGGACTTGCCGGCGTTGACGGGCCCCGAGAGCACCACGCGGGCCCCCAGGACCCCGCGTCGGCCGGCGGCGAAGGTGAGGGCGAGCTCCTCCATGGCCTGGGCCAGGGCGGGCAGGGCGTCGAGGCGGGAGCCCAGGCCGGGCTCGTCCACGTCCTCGGGGAAGTCCACCAGGGCTTCGAGCACCACCGCAAGCTCGAGCAGGGAGTCCCGCCAGGCGGTCAGCCGGGACGACAGCTCCCCCCCCAGGTGGCGCTGCGCGGCCCGCACGGCCTGCAGGGTCGCGGCCTGGACCACGGCGTCGACGGCTTCGGCTTCCACCAGGTCCAGGCGGCCGTGGGCGACGGCGCGACGGGTGAACTCGCCGGGCTGGGCCGGGCGCGCTCCGGCGGCCACGAAGGCCTGCACGCAGGCCTCCAGGAGCAGGGGGTTCCCGTGCAGGTGCACCTCCACCACCCCTTCTCCGGTGTAGCTGCGCGGCGCGACGAAGCGGAGGACCAGGGCGCGGTCCAGGAGGGCGCCAGAGGGGCCCAGGACCCGTCGGAGCACCGCCTGCCGGTCCGGCAAGGGCCCGGGCACGACGGCCCGGCAGAGGGCCTGTACGGCGGCCTCCGGTCCGGAGACGCGCACCACGCCGACGGCGCCACGCCCCGGGGGGCTGGAGACGGCCACGATGGGGTCCTGGGCGGAGGAGGCCGAGCGGAGCAGGGCCTGGGAGGGCGTGCTCACGGGCGGGCCGCGGAGAGGCGGGGGGCAGGGGTTGCGGGTGCTCCGGCCGCCGGGGTCTGGCGGAGAGGCCCCGGCGGGGGCGCGCGCCGGCGCGGGGAACGGGATCCCAGCACCGACGTCGTCGCCCCCGCTCGCACGGACTCAGTCGCGCGCGATCTCGACCATGCGCACGTTGCCGTCGCCGACGGAGCGGGACTTGAGGCCCTCGAACTCCTTGACGGCCTGGTGCACCAGGCGACGCTCGTAGCTGTTCATCTCGTCCAGGGTCACGGACTCGCCGTTGTCGAGCACGCCCTGGGCGGCCTTGCGGGCGTCCTCGACGATGCGCTCGTCGCGCGCGGCGTCGTGGTCCCGGCGGGGCCCACGGTCCTCGCGGTCGCGTCCCCGGCCCCGGCCTTCGCCGCGGGGTCCACGATCACCACGGCCTTCGCCGCGGGGTCCACGGTCGCCACGGCCTTCGCCACGGCCTTCGCCGCGAGGCCCGCGGTCACGGCCTTCCCGACGGGGTCCGCGGTCCTCGCGGGGACCTCGGTCGTCGCGGCGGGGTCCACGGTCGTCGCGGTCCCGGCGGGGCCCACGATCGTCTCCGCGCTCGGCGTCGCGCTGGCGGTAGCCCTCGACGTCCAGCTGCACCTCGCCCTTCACGCCCGCCCGGGCCAGGTGCGCGTTGAGCAGGGTCTGGAAGGCGTGCAGGTTCTTGCCGTCCTTGCCGATGAGCAGGCTGCCGTCGGCCTCGCTGCTGACGTTGATGAAGGACTTGCCGTCCTTGACGTCAGCCATCACCACGGCGTCGGGGGTGCCGAACTTGGCCAGCGTGTCCCGCATCCAGACCGCGGCCAGCTCGGCCAGCTCGTAGACCACGCGCATCGACGCGATCTCTTCGCCGCTCTTCATGCGCGCCGTCAGCCGCACGGTCCAAGCGCCCGAGGGCTTGAAGTGGTCGCGGTCGAACTCCCAGGACATCTCCGCGAGGCTCTTGGCCCCGAGGCTGGTCATGGCGTTGGTCAGGGCCTCTGCGATCGTGTCGCCTTCACCAATGGCTCGTTCGGTCATGCTCATTCCCTCCAAGGGAGTTGGGTCAGGCCTTCTGCGGCACAGACCCGGCATCGCCAGCCTTTACAGGCCCGCCGTGCTGGCGGTGGATGGCCCACTGCTGCGCGATGCTCAGGATGTTGTTGACGAGGATGTAGACAACCAGGCCCGCAGGCAGCGTGAACATGATCACTGAGAAGAACAGCGGCATGAACTTGATGACCATCTGCTGTGCGGGGTCACTGGCGGTGTTGGGGGTGAACTTCTGCTGGGCCCACATGGTGATGCCCAGCAGCAGGGGGAAGATTCCGATGGGGTCCCGAAGGGACAGGTCAATGAAGTACAGGAACGGGGTCTGGTAGAGCTCCACGGAGTTCCAGAGCACGCGGTAGAGCGCGAACCAGATGGGCATCTGCACCACCATGGGGAGGCAGCCGCCCATGGGGTTGACGCCGTGCTCCTTCCACAGGCCCATCATCTCCGTGTTGAGGGCCTCGCGGTTGTCGCCGTGCTTCTCCTTGAGGGCGTTGATCTCCGGCTGCAGCCGCTGCATGTCCTTCATGGACTTGTACGACTTGTTGGACAGCGGGAAGAGCAGGCCCTTGATCACCACGGTCAGCAGGATGATGGAGATGCCCCAGCTGCCGACGTGCCCGAAGATGAACTTCAGGAAGGCCAGGATCGGGATGGCCAGCAGCCCGAAGAAGCCGAAGTCCACGGAGCTGGCCATGGCCATCTCCCGCTCCTGGAAGAAGTCCAGCTCCTTGGGGCCGGTGTACAGGTCGAAGCCGTAGGACTTGACCTCCCCCGGGGCCAGGGTCATGGGCTCGCCCGTGAAGGCCACGCCGAAGCGGTCCTCCCCGGGCAGCGGCGACATCAGCGTGGTGCCCAGCAGGGGCGCGTCCGGCTCCACGCCGACCATGAAGTAGCGGTCGCCCACCCCGAACCAGTCCACGGGACCGACGAAGGGGCGCTCCTTCTTCTCCAGCTTGCCGCGCACGTAGTGCTCGACGTCGCCGTCGACCTGGGCCCAGGTCTCCTTCTGGCTGTCGTAGCGGGAGCCGCCGTCGTCGGGCATGGCGTCGGCCACGCCGAAGCTGGGCATCACCCGCGCGGGCGCGCCGCCGACGTTCTGGAACTCCACGGTGTACCGGCTGACGTAGCCGTCCTTCGGGAGCTCGTAGCGCTTGGTCACCTGCACGTCGCCGTACTGGGTGGCGAAGGCCAGGGCGGAGGCCGACTTGCTGACCACGCGGTAGTGGTTCACGTCGATGGCGACGCCGCGGTCGTCGATGCCCACGGGCAGCACCACGCCGTCGGGTGCGCCGACGATGTCCACCGTCTGGCTGTCCTTCGGCTTGATCGTGAAGGGCTCCCAGTCGAAGCCCGCCTTGAAGCCGTCGAGCAGCCAGGTGGGCAGCCAGAGCTGCTGGAAGGGCTCCTTGTAGGCCTCGATGAGCAGGCGGTTGGGCGCGCCGCCGAAGCTGGACCAGCCGGACTCCACGCCCGGCCAGACGCGCTCGAGGTGGGTGGCCTGCGCCGACGCGACCGACGCGACCGGGATCACGGGGGCGAGGACGGGCGCGGACGCAGCGGGGACGGCGTCCACCGACTCGGCGACGGCGGCGCCTTCGGGCGGGGTCGCAGGAGCCGGCGGCGGCTTGTAGACGAAGGTGCTGAAGGCCCAGAAGACGCCCACGGACAGAACCATGGCGGTCAGGAAGCGCTTCTCCTGCTGCGGATCGGTCTCCTGCTCCATCAGGCCACACTCCTGGACGCTGGGGGTTCGGGGAGCTCCGGCACGGGGTCGAACCCACCGGCGTACCCGGGGTGGCAACGGCAGATGCGCTTGAAGCCGAGCCACCCACCGCGCAGGGCGCCGTGGCGTTCCACCGCTTCCATGGCGTACACCGAGCACGTGGGCTCGTAGCGGCAGGCCGGAGGCAGCAGGGGCGAGAGGAAGCGCTTGTAGAAGCGGAGGGGCAGGAGGAGCAGCAGCTTCACGCTCTCATCCTTCCCTGGCGGTGTGGCGGCGGTTGAACCAGACGACGAAGGCGCCCAGCTCCTGTTCGACGTCGCCCAGCCCCAGGTCCGGCGCGCCGGGACGGGCGATGAGGACCAGATCCGCGGGCACGCTCAGCTCATGCCGGTGGTGCCGAAACCACTCCCGCAAGACCCGCTTGACGCGCGATCGCTTCGGGCTGTTGCCGACCTTCTTGCTCACCGCCATGCCCAGCCGGCTCTCCGGCTGGGTGCCGTCCGCCCAAGCCACCACAAAGTGGCGGGTGCGAAACGTGCGGCTGCGCCTCCGATGCTCCCCGTAGTCCCTGCGCGTGCGCAGGCGGAGGGCCTTCGAAAAGCTGAGGTCGACCAGCTCTACTTCTTGTACGTGGTCGGCGCCAGGCTCTTGCGAGCGCGGAGGCGGCGGCGCTGGATGGTCTTGCGTCCATTCTTGGTGGACATGCGGAGCCGGAACCCGTGGGTCCGGCGGCGCGAGATGTTGCTCGGCTGGAAGGTGCGCTTCATGGCCTGTGCTCCGCCCCTTGGGGGGCCTGTTCATACGGTTCTGCCCAGAAAGGCGCGCAAAAATAAGGGAAGGGCCCCCGGGCTGTCAAGGGGTGAGGCGGAGATCGGGATCGCAGGCATGGGCAGCGCTACGGCTCGAGGGCGCCAGCATTGCAGGATCGGCGGGAGTTGCGGCGGATCGCGCCGCTGCGACCCCGGCGCGCCCGGTTCCACCGATGCGCCTGCAGCGGCCGCGAAAACGGGGCAGAATCGCCCTCGGCAAGGCCTCCAATCCATCGTGACGGCCGCTTCAGGAGATCCCATGACGCTTCGACTGCCCCTCTTCGTCCTCGCCTTCGCCCTGACCGGCTGCTTTCCCATCTCCACCCCCATCACCGGCGGCCACGTCGGCTGCGACTTCCGCGACGGCAGCGTCAACGGTCCCGAGGACCGCTGCCAGGACCGCGAAGGGCTGGACGCCAGCGTGTTCGGCACCAGCTGCGAGTCCCTGGAGGGCGAGGTGATCGACGGTGGCTGCGACGCCAGCGACGCCCTGGGCGGCTGCGACATCAGCGAGGACAACGCCTCCACCACCGTCATCAACTACTACTACCCGCCGATGGCCCTGGCCGACGCCCAGGCCGAGTGCACCAGCGACGAGGGCACCTGGGTCAACTGATCCCCCCGGCTCCTTGCCGCGGCGGCGGGGTGTGCCGCAGGATCGGGGCATGGCCGGCTACTCCAGCACCCCGCTCGCCCGCAAGCTCGGGCTGAAGCCCGCTCAGCGCCTCCGCCTCGTGCGCGCGCCCGGCGCCCTGTACGCAGACCTGGGTCCGCTGCCCGAAGGCGCCCAGGACGGGCCTGCACCCTGGGACCTGGTCCTGCTGTTCTGCCCGGACCTGCAGCACCTGCAGGAGGACTTCGCCGAGCACCGCGACGGCCTGAGTTCGGCGGGCATGCTGTGGGTGGCCTGGCCCAAGAAGGCGTCGAAGGTGCCGACGGATCTGACCGGCGACGTCGTGCGCGCCTTCGGCCTGGAGGCCGGTTTGGTCGACGTGAAGGTCTGCGCCATCGACGCCACCTGGTCGGGCCTGAAGTTCGTGCGGCGGCTGGCGGATCGGCGGGGCTGAGCGGGCGGCGGCTGAGGCGCGCCCGGAGCTACGCCGGAGCTACGCCGGAGGCGGCGTCGGCGGCAAGGCGGCGGGCTTGGGGACCGGGTCGGCGCTGAGCTCGCCGGCGATGAGGGCCACCAGCTCGTCCACCGACAGGGCCGCGGCCGAGCCGGTGCCCGCCAGCAGGTCCTCGGCCAGCTCCCGCTTGCGGGCGTGCAGGGCGACGATCGCCTCCTCCACGGTGCCCCGGGAGACCAGGCGGTAGACGGTGACGGGCTGGTCCTGGCCGATGCGGTGCGCCCGGTCCGAAGCCTGATCCTCCACGGCGGGGTTCCACCAGGGGTCCAGGTGCAGGACGTAGGTGGCCGCGGTCAGGTTGAGGCCCGTGCCGCCGGCACGCAGGGAGATCAGGAAGACGTCGCCGTCCCCACCCTGGAAGGCCTCCACCTCCGAGCGCCGCTTGCCGGCCGGCGTGCTGCCGTCCAGGTAGCGGACCGAGAAGCCCTCGGCCTCCAGGGCCGTACGGGCCAGCTTGAGGTGGGTGGTGAACTGCGAGAAGACCAGCGCCTTGTGGCCCTCCGCCTTCACGTCGCCCAGCAGCTCCAGCAGCAGCTCCTGCTTGCTGGAGGGCACCGTCGTCTCCGGCTGCAGCAGCGCGGGGTGGCAGGCGGCCTGACGCAGGCGGGTCAGCGACGCCAGGGCGTTCATGCGGGCGCCGCGCTGATCGCCAGCGGCCAGCATCGCCAGGGCGGAGGTGCGCACGTGGTCGTAGAGCTGCTGCTCGGCCAGGCTGAGCTCGACGGGCACCACGATGTCCGTGCGCGGCGGCAGCTCGCGGGCCACCTCCTGCTTGCGACGGCGGAGGATGAAGGGCCGGGCCATGCGCGACAGCAGGCCGCGACGCTCGCGATCGTCCTCGCGCTCGATGGGCACCGCGAACCGGGTGCGGAAGGCCCCCCGCGTGCCCAGGTAGCCCGGCGCCAGCAGGTTGAAGAGGCTCCACAGCTCCGCGGTGCGGTTCTCCACCGGCGTGCCGCTCAGGGCCAACCGCACGCCCGCCTGCAGGCGGAGGGCGGCCTCGTAGCGCTGGCTGCCGGCGTTCTTGAGGGCCTGGGACTCGTCGAATACGGCGGTGTTCCAGGCCACGTCGCAGAGGATGTCGGCGTCCATGCGCAGCAGGTCGTAGCTGGTGACGATGACGTCGCCGGGACCGGGCACGCCCAGCTGCCGTCCCACGCCGCGGTACTGCACGATGTTGAGCGAGGGCGCGAAGCGCTCGGCCTCCGCCAGCCAGTTCCAGCCCACCGACGTGGGCGCGACCACCAGGGCGGGGCCGTCCGGGGCGCGCATCAGCAGGATGGCCAGGGCCTGCACCGTCTTGCCCAGGCCCATGTCGTCGGCCAGGACCGCGCCGCCGGCCCAGCGCGCCAGGCGCGCCATCCAGACGAAGCCGTCGCGCTGGTAGTCGCGCAGATCCGCGATCAGGTTGGTGGGCAGCTCCGGGGTCCAGTCGTGGGCCTCGCGCACCCGGTCGAGCACGGCCAGCCACTCGCTGGGGGCGTCGATGTTCACGCCCGCCTCGGCCATGGCATCGAAGGCGGGCGCGTGCAGGGGGGAGAGCGAGCCCTCCTCCGCCCGGCGTCCGGCGTCCTGCAGCAGCGTGACCAGCTCCGGCTCCAGCCGGGTCCAGGTCTCCTCGCCCAGCTTGATCCAGGGGAGGCCTTCCTCCGCGGCGGCCAGGGCGTCCGCCAGGGGCACCGTGATGCCGTCCAGCGTCAGCTCGCCCTCCAGCCCGAACCACTGGGCCAGGGGCCGGATGCGCAGGGTCAGGTCCGAGGCCTGGGCGTTGCGCTCGACGTTGCGGCGGCGCGGTCCAAGCCATTCGGCCTCCACGCCCAGCTCACGCATGCGCTCCAGCAGCTTCAAGCCGGGGCCCAGGGCCAGCGTCTGCGTCCAGCGGCCGGGCTCAAGGCCCAGGCGCAGGGCGAGGGTGGAGGCGTTGCGCACCTCCTCGTCCAGGTCCCGCAGCGTGCGCACCAGGCCGTCGACCGCCACCGCGAAGACCTCCGGGCGGCCCGTGCCGGGCTCGAACGCCGTGGCCTCGGCCAGGGGACGGACCCGCAGGCCCACGCGCAGGGCGTCGTCGTCCCGAAGCTCCAGGCGAACGCTCACCGCCGGGTTGGCCTGGATCAGGCGGCCCGCCAGCTGGTCGGGCAGGTCCAGGTCCACGTGCTGGCGCAGGCGCGGCACGCGGGTCAGCAGGTCCCGCACCGCGGCCTTCTCGAAGCGCACGGGGTCCGGTCCCAGGGTGCGCAGCAGCCGCGAGGCGTCCGGGTCGCAGGGCACCACCAGCGCGCTGCCGGCGTCCTCGTCCAGGAGCAGCTCCAGGGGCTCACGCGACTCCGTGATCTGGGCCCAGTCCTTCATGCTGACCGGCCGCCCGTCCAGGCGGGTCTCCAGCTGCACGCCGTCGCCGTCGACCCGCAGCGCGAGGGAGGGACGGGCCTCCCGGACGACGAGGGGCTGCTGTCCGGTGGCACCCACAAAGAGCATGTCGTGGCGGCGGGCCGCGCGCAGGCCCTCGAGCACGTCGCCGCGGCGACCGCCACGCAGCAGGCGGTGGATGCGGCGGTCCAGGGAGCTGCCGATCTCGTCCAGGCGCGCCGTCGCCGCCCAGGACTCCACCCGCTTGGCGCTGATGCGGCCATTCTCCAGGGGCCGGAAGTGCAGCATCTGCAGCTCGAGCTCCGGGTCCGCGCGCAGGCGCCAGCCGATGCGCTCCTGGGCGTCGGCCTCCCCGGGGGCCAGCCGCTTGAGCACGCCGTCCAGCACCTCGAGGGCGCCCTGCCAGGCGGGGCGGTCCATGAGGTCGGCAAGGCGCTCGCTGCGCTCGGAGCCCTCGAAGACGATGCCCAGGGCCGCGTCCAGGGCGCCGACCGCGCGGGAGCAGCGACCCACCGGGCCGCCCTGGCAGCTGCACTTCAGCAGGTCCGCGGCCTCTTTGGAGCGGGGGTCGATGGTCAGGCGCGGGCCCTGGGCGTTCCCACAGACCGCGAAGGAGTCCTCGCGGTGGTGGATCTGCAGGGGGTGCTCCACCAGCAGCGTCTGGCGATCGCCGCCCTCGCGGGAGCGCGGGGGCACCAGCTCACGGGCCACGGCGCGAGCGGCCAGCAGGCGCTCGGCGAAGGCGCGGAGGCCGGCGTGCTCCAGGGTCGTGGGGTCCAGGGTGGGCAGCCACTCCGCCTCCGCCTCGATGGCTTCGGCGGCGTCGTAGGCCCGGTCCAGGAGCAGGTCGCGCAGCCGCACCTGCAGGGTCTGGGGGGCGCGGCCAGCGGTCAGGCCGTCGGGAGAGCCCGGAAGCGCCAGGGCTTCGAGGACCGTGCGCGACTCGTCCTGCCGCACCCAGCTGATGTGGATGGGCTCGGTCCAGGTCAGGCGGTCCAGCGGCACGGCCAGCCAGGAGGCGGTGTGGGTCTCCCGCGCCCAGGCGCGCCACTCGGCGGCGTCGCCCTCGTCCGGCGGCGCGGGGACCTCCAGGCGCTCCAGGGTGCCCTCCAGGCTGGCGATGCCCTCGAGCAGGGCGTCGGCCAGGCGGGCGACCTCAAAGGCGTCCACGCGACGTTCGGCCTTGCGCAGGGCGAGCACGTCGTCGACGAGATCACCGATCGTGAGGCGGGCGACGGGGGAGAAGGCCTGCTTGAGGAGGCCCGCGGCCTTGCGGCCTACGGACGTGCCCTCCCAGAGCGCGGAGACCGGGCGTGAGCTCAGTTCGGGCTGAAGACGGAGGCTGAGGCCCTTCTGGACCGACAGCAGGCTGGCGTTCCGGGATGCCACGCCGCATGGTCCGGCCGAACCGGGGAGACGTCAACCGAACGGGTCCATTCTGATGGAGGCTGTCCGCGGCGCAGGCCCTCGATCGAGCGCGTGGGCGAGCCCGGAATCGGCGACCTGTCGACGTTCCCTGGACCCCCGGAAGGAGCGGGACTCCATCGGCGGTCCGCGCAATGTTCCCCGTGGAACAGTCGCCCAGGGTCCGCCGTCGGCGGCGCGCTCCTCCGGGCGGGGATAGACTGCCGCCGTGGCAGGGACCAACCGGATGCGCAGCGCGGCGATCGCCCTCTCCGTCCTCACGGCGGCGGTCGGGGCACCCGTGGGCCCGACGCTGTCGGTGGCGATGGCCGGGCCCGAGGAGGAGGCGGTCCGTCAGCTGGAGTTCGCGCGGGCAGAGATCGCCTCGGGGGACTTCGAGAAGGCCGTGCGTTCCGCCGAGTCCGCGTTCCGCCTCAACCCCGTCCTCTACGAAGCCCTGGTGGTCAAGGCGATGGCCTACCACGGCCTGGGCTCGTCCGAGCTGGCGCTGACGCTGCTGGGCGCCTACGCCGAGCTCGCCCCCAAGGGCAAGGCGATGGACGAGGCGAAGGCGGCCGAGGAGACCATCAAGGCCGACATGGCTGCGGGCAAGAACACCAGCGGGCGCATGAGCGTCGGGCGGACCCGCAAGCCTGATCCGGTGAGCCGCCCGCCCGTGGACCCGCAGCCCTACATCACGCGGGTGGAGAAGGCGCTGTCCGCTGGCCAGTGCCTGGTGGCGCGCAGCGCGGCGGTGGAGCTGGTGGACGCGGCGCCGAAGGTGGCCGAGGGCTGGCGGCTGGTGGGCGACGCGGCCCGCTGCGACGGAGAGGCCCGGGAGGCGGCGCTGGCCTACCGACGCTACGTGGACCTGGGCGGCGCCGACTCCACGATCATCAGCACGCTGAAGGGGCTGCGGCGGAGCCTGGGCGTGCTGGAGGTGGCGGTGGAGGTGCCGGACCCCGACGCCGCGGTGCGCGTGCAGGTGCGCATCGGCGATCAGGTGGTGGAGTCGGAGCCCTACAGCGGCGGCGCGCGGCGCTTCGTGGACCTGCCGACCCGGCGGGACATGACGCTGGAGGTGCGGGGCCGCGGCCTGGAGGCCATCGACCAGGTGCTCAAGCCCCTGGTGCCCGAGGAGCGGCGCACGATGGCGGTGGCCCCGCGCTGGATCGGCCTGGGCAGCATCGCGCTGACGCGGCCGACCTGCCCCTGCGAGGTCGTCTTCTTCTCGGAGATCGACGCCGCGCCGGGGGTCCTGGGGTCCACCACGAAGCTGACGGCGGGGCAGATCACCGCGGAGATCCGCAACGCCCACGGCGTGGTCGAGGTGCCCATCGAGCTGGCCGCGGACACCACCGTCGACTTCGACCCGGTGCCCTGGGCGCCCGCCGCCATCACCCTGGTGGGCCTGCCCGCCGGAGCCACCGTCACCCTCACCCTGGAGACCCTGGCCGGCCCCGCCGAGGTCCGCCAGCTGACCCTGCCGGACACCTTGGGCGCCCTGGACTCCTCCGCCGGCGTGCGCATCGCCCCGCCCCAGGCCCTGGACTCCCTGCTGGGCGGCAGCGGCGAGCTGGTGGTCGAGCACCCGGTGCTGGGCACGGACACCATGCGCATCCTGCTGGAGCCCGGCACCGTCAGCGCCACCACCTTCGACTGGCGCAGCCTGCCGGCCGTGGACGCCATCGAGCAGTCCTTCCAGACCTGGTCACGGCAGTCCCAGGCCCGCAAGCGCGCCGCCCTGGCCGCGCCGGTGCCCCCGGCGGTGCTGGCCTTGAGCGGCCTGGGGGTGGGCGTCGGCTTCCTGGTGGCCTCCCTGCAGGGGCAGCAGGAGGCGGACAGCCTGCGCACCACCTACGAGGCGGAGCTGGGCAGCAGCACGCAGATCGGCCTACAGCGCGCATGGCAGGCCTGGAACGACCAGGTGGTGCAGGTGGAGCAAAGCTGGACCGGGGTGGCGATCGCCGGCGGCGTGGCCGGCCTGGGCGGCGTGATCACCCTGGTGGTGGGGGTGGCGCCCAAGGCCGGCCCCGACCTGGACGCCTTCCGTCCCGAGGACGCGGCACAGACGGCGCCCAGGGCGAGCAAGCCCCGGGGGCGCGCGGACGCGCAGGAGGAGCCGACGCCGAAGGGCCGGGCCGCCGGCGCCGGGGAGGTCGAGCGAGACGCGGAGGACGACGCGGAGGAGGCGCCGAAGCCCCGGGGCCGGGCCGAGGGCACGGGGGAGGCGAAGGAGCCCGCCGAGGCGACGGAGCCTGCCGAGGCGACGGAGCCCGAAGGCGTGGACCCCGAAGGCGAGGCGACGGACCCCGAGAGTGAGGCGGCGGAGCCCGAAGGCGCTGACGAGCCGACGGAGCCGACGGAGCCCTGAGGCGAGCGCGGGCTGATCCCCGGAAGGCCAGCCGGCCGGTCCTCAGAACGCCAGCCGCACCCACTTCAGAAGGACAGGCGCCAGATCCCCTCGACCAGGCCGTGGTGGCGGGTGCCGCCGATCCCGTACAGCGCGTAGCCGTCGGGGTCGAAGACCAGGGAGCCCGCCGTGTGCGCGGGCGGCGGCGAGCCGGCGGGGGACAGGCCCACCCAGTCGCCGGGCAGGCCCTCGAGGAAGCCGACGCTCTGGGGCTCCAGCAGCAGGTCGTGGGGGGCTCGTCCGCCGATCTGCAGCAGGCGCTCGGCCACCGGGTCCCAGGCCCAACCGGCCGCGGCGACGCCGTCGGGCACCCCCAGGGCCGGCTCCAGGGGGGTCCAGGAGCCCGCGGGGCCGGCGTTGCCGTGCCAGACGAAGAGGTCCTCCGGCGCGTCGTGGAACGCGCGGCCGCCGCCCACGAAGAGCCGCTGCTCGACGTCGTCCCAGGCCGCGCCGTGGGCCATGCGGGGCTCGGGCCCGGCGCCGCTGGGGCTCAGCTCCTCCCAGACCCCGTCCTCCAGCAGGTCGAAGGACAGGGACCAGACTGAGCCGAAGAGCTCGCTGAAGCCCTGCCCGCCGAAGAGCACCAGGCGATCGCCGTCGGTGTCCGCGACCAGGCTGTGACCCCAGCAGGGCGGGAAGAGGTCACCGGCGGGCACCAGCTCGGTCCAGGCGCCACCGGGGCTGCTCAGATCCAGGGCCCAGACGTCGTCGAAGAGGTCGTGGGCTCCGCGTCCCCCCACCAGGATCAGGCGGCTGCGCGCGGCGTCGACGGCGACCTTGTGGCCATAGCGCGGGGACGGGGACGGGCCGGGGATCGCCAGCTCAGTGACGGTGTTGGTCGTGGGGTCGATGGCCCAGACGCCGCCCAGCAGGTCGTTCCAGGTGCGACCGCCCAGGAGCAGGATGCGCTCGTTGATGGGGTCCCAGGCGGCGGCCGAGCCGGTGGTGGCGGGCAGGGCGTCCCCGTTGAGGGAGAGCTGGGTCCAGGTGTCCGGGCCGTCGGGGTCCCCGTCGCAGTCCTGGTCGATGCCGTCGGGCGGGCTGTCCGCGGCGCCGGGGAAGATGCTGGGGTCGACGTCGTCGCAGTCGCCCTGGTTCGGGGTGAAGCCGTCCCCGTCGCCGTCCAGGTCGTCGCAGTCCAGGGCCACGCCGTCGCAGTCGTTGTCGATGGCGTCGGTGCAGACCTCGGGGTTGCCGGGGAAGGCCAGGGGCTCGTTGTCGTCGCAGTCGCCCTGGCAGAGGGAGACGGTGTCGGCGTCGACGTCGGCGTCGGCGGGATCGGCCACGCCGTCGCAGCTGTTGTCGCCGATGCCGTCGCAGATCTCCGGCGCGCCGGGGTACACGTCCACCGAGCTGTCGTCGCAGTCCCCGTCCTGCTCGGTGAGGCCGTCGCCGTCGTCGTCGTAGACGTCCGTGCCCTCGTCCACCACGCCATCGCAGTCCTGGTCGATGCTGTCGCCCACCTCCGGCGCGCCCGGGTTGCGGCTGGGGTCGCTGTCGTCGCAGTCGCCCATGCAGGGGGACCAGAGGTCGCCGTCGCCGTCGACGTCCTCGGTCACCGGCAGGCCGTCGCAGTTGTTGTCGCCGACGCCGTCGCAGATCTCCAGGGCGCCCGGGTAGGTGTTGGCGTCCGTGTCGTCGCAGTCCGCGCAGCCCAGCACCCCGTCCGCGTCGGCGTCCTGCTCCCCACCCAGGGGGAACGTGGCCGGGTCGCAGTCGCTGTCGACCCCGTCGCAGAACTCCGGCGCCCCGGGCAGCACCGTGGCGTCGCTGTCGTTGCAGTCGTCGTCGGATGAGCCGAACTGGCCGTCGGCGCCGCAGCCGGTGGTCCCGTCGCCGTCGCCGTCGAAGCCCTCGTCCACCGCCCCGTCGCAGTCCTCGTCCACCGCATCGCAGGCCTCCAGCGCCCCGGGGAAGACCGTGGCGTCGCCGTCGTCGCAGTCCCCCGAGCAGCCCTCCACCCCGTCGCCGTCCGCGTCGAAGGGGCCGACGTCCGCCGCCGCGTCGTCGCAGTCGTCGTCCGCGCTGCCGAGCAGGCCGTCGATGCCGCAGACCGTGATCCCGTCGCCGTCGCCGTCGATGGGGGTCACGCCGGGGTCCGCGTCGTCGCAGTCGTCGTCCGCGGTGGCCAGATCGCCGTCGGCCCCGCAGGAGGTGAAGCCGTCGCCGTCGACGTCGAAGCCCTCGTCCACGGACCCGTCGCAGTCCTCGTCCACGGCGTTGCACAGCTCGGCGGCCCCGGGCTGGATGGAGGTCTCGGTGTCGTCGCAGTCCCCGTCGCAGGAGGTGGAGCCGTCGCCGTCGACGTCGGTGAGGTTCAAGATGGCCGTGGTGTCGTCGCAGTCCCCGTCGCAGAGGCTGTACCCGTCGCCGTCGACGTCCGCGGGGGTGACGGCCGCGTCGGCGTCGTCGCAGTCCCCGTCGCAGGAGGAGTAGCCGTCGCCGTCGACGTCCGTGGGCAGGAGCGCGGGATCGGAGTCGTCGCAGTCGACGCAGGACAGGGAGCCGTCGCCGTCCGCGTCCACCTCGCCGCTCCCGTCGAAGTCCGGGCCGTTCTGGCAGTCGTCGTCGACGCCGTTGCACAGCTCGTCGGCGCCGGGGCGCACGGTCGCTTCGTCGTCGTCGCAGTCGCCCCCGCAGGTGGTGACGCCGTCGCCGTCCTGGTCGAAGCCCTCGTCGATCTCGTCGTCGCAGTCCTCGTCCTCGCCGTTGCACTCCTCGTCGGCGCCGGGGTGCACGCGCTCGTCCTCGTCGTCGCAGTCCTCGGTGACGTCGTATCCGTCCCCGTCCTCGTCCGCGAGCACGAAGTCCCCCACCACCACCTCCGCCACCGCTGGCGGGCCCTCCACGCCGTCGACCACGGGGATCACCGAGACGCGCCAGCGATCGCCGGCCCCCGTCTCCGTGGCCAGGATCGTCTCCCGGGTGAGGTCGGCGCGGTACTCGCCGTCCAGGAACCAGCGGTAGCTGTACTCCACCGGATCGCCCGAGGGAGAGGTCGACTCCTCCAGGCGCACCGCGGTCAGGGGGTCCGAGGGCAGGGGCTGCGGGGGGAGGATGGTGACCTGAAAGCCCGAAGGCGGCTCCGCCCGGCAGCCCACCAGCAGGGTGGCGAGCAGCAGCAGCAGGGCGCCGGTCCTCGGGCCGGGGGCGATCACGGGTGGGCCAGGTAGCCTTCGAAGTAGTAGGCGGCGCTGAAGGACAGCGTGCCCGAGGCCTGGAGCTGCACCGTGGAGCCCGCGGGGAACAGCACGTGCGCGCGGCCGGCCGCGAACATGGACGTGGCGCCGCTTCCGGGGTTGCACAGCAGGATCGTGGTGCTGCCGTCCACCTTGGTGGCCGCGCTCTGCAGCAGGTCGACCTCCTGGGCGTTGGTGCCGTTCTGCACGCAGCCGCCGGTCAGGATGAAGGCGCGGTCCGCCGGCACCGTGAACAGATCCAGGGTCTGGCTGGCGGAGATGGTCCCCGTGAAGCTCTGCCAGGGCTGCTCGCCGCCGACGATGACGGGCCCCAGGTCCTGGGCCGGCGCGGCCCCCGGGCTGAGGCTGGCGGCCAGCAGGGTGAGCAGGGTCAGGAGTCGAAGTCGCATGGATCCCTCCGGGCGGAGCAGGCGCGCCGCTCCCGGCGACGATACTACCCAGGGGGGCCTGATTGCGTCGTCCCGTCCTGGCCGGCGGCAATGAGGTCGAAGGCGAGGAACGACCGCGACGCCCGTGGAGGCTGGCTCCACGGACGCCGGGTCGGACGCGCTCGTCGCCGCGATCGGTCGAGGGGAGGTCGACTGATCCGGCATCGGAGGGGGATCAAGCTGCCTTGCGCAGCCAGATGCCACCCCCCCGTCCCGGGTCGCCCAGCACGCGGACTCCGCGGCCCCGGAGCGCGGCCAGATCCCGAAAGATCGTGCGCTCGGAGACGTCGAAGCGATCCGCGGCCTCGCTGACCGTGGTGGGGCCACGGCCCCGCAGCCACAGGGTGAGCTTGTTGCGTCGCATCTTGGTGGACATGAAGACCTCCTCGGTCGGTGGAGGGCGTCCGGCGTCGAGCCCCCAGTGGCTCGGGTCGGGCGCCCGGGGTGGGCGAAAGGAGCGAGGCTCCGGAACGAAAAAACCCCCGCTGGCTGGTGGCCGGCGGGGGTTTGCGTGCTTGCGTCGCTGGCTCAGCCTACGTGCACACGTCCCCCGCGGTCGGCTGACCGTCGTTCAGGTACTGGATGGGGGAACGGAAGCAGGACATGGACTCGGGCGCTCCGGGCACGCGGCGGGGGCCGCGCGTTCTCTGGGGAAACGCTAACACCGTGAATCGGCGCTTCAAGCCCTTTCTGAGCGACGCCGTCGAACCCTGACAGCGGCTCACGCGCGCGCGACCCTCTAGACTCGACTTTAGCCATCTAGCGAATGGGCCCCGATCTGCGCGCAGATGCG
>CALCXL010000277.1 GCA_937907595.1 uncultured Pseudomonadota bacterium | reverse complement strand
CGTCCAGTTGCTCGAGGATGGCCTGCCGGGCCTCCCGGTCCGCCTCCACGGCCCCCAGGAACCCACGGCCCGACGCAGCAAGCGCGGCCGCGGCCGCGCTCGTCAGAGCGTCCAGCGCCTCCACCAGCTGTTCCTGCGCCTCCAGGTCCTGCTCTGCCGCCGGCCAGCCCGGGGGCTCGGCCGCGACGAGCACCGCCGCCTGCCAGGCGAGGCCCTCCCCCAGCGCCGTGGCCTCGGCGATCAGGCTGGTCGGCAGCCGATGCGCCGCCACGGCAGCGCGCAACACCCCCTCCCGGTGCTCGCCGGGCACGACAGAGAGCAGCTCCTCCCAGAGCGCGCGTCCGCCGCCCCGGAGGGCCGACCAGAGCGAGGCAGGCACCTCTTCCCCCGACTGGAGCCACCGCAGCGCCTCGCGCGGGGAGAGCGCAGGCGGTGAGAGGGCGAGCACGCGAAGCAGCCAGCGCGCCCCCACCGAATCCAGGGACGACGTGCCCATCAGCCGCTCGCGCGCCAGCTCCACGAGGGCCGGCGGCTCCGACTGAAGCCGCCCCAACAGGAGGATCTCCTCGGGGCCTCGGCACCAGGCCTCCCGCTCGGAGGGATCGGGGCCCGGGACCCCATCGAGCAGGTCCGGGGGCGGCGGCCCCGGCTGGCTGGCCAGGTGGGCGGCGACCGCCTCCTCCAACGCCACCAGCCAGCGCTCGCGGGCCGCCCGGCGCTCCTGGAGGCGAAGCAGCTGCCGCAGCCCGCCCCCCGCCTCATCGAAGGGCGCCAGCCGGGCGAGGAGCCGCGGTCCGTCGGCGCGGGGACGGAACTGGTGGCTGCCGCGCGCGGGACCCGCCGGCAGATGGATGTGCAAGCGCCCGCCCTCGGCCTCGTTGACCTTGGCGTCCGAGAGCGGACGCTCCAGGAGTACATCGAGCAGGGCCGTCCGGGCGGAGTCCGGCAAGGGACGGCCTGGTACGGGCCCCCGGTACTGCCAGGCCGCCGCGACCCACAGCGCCTCGGCCGTGAAGCCCTGCTCCAAGACGTCGGTGACCTCCGCCTCCGTGGCGACCGCGGGCAGCACCGGAACGCTGCGCTCTGCGGTGGGAGGCGTGGGCCGGCTTGGGCGGGGCGGCGGCGCGGCGAGCGGGGCGGAGGGCTCACTCGGAGCGCCCCCCAGCCCGCGGAAGAGCGAGCCGAGGTCCAGGGCCGCGGCCGAGGAGGGGGCGTGCGCGAGCGGACCGGTGGCCCGCACGGCGCCGGTGGCCAGGCTGTCCCGCCACGCCGTGCCCGGATCGCAGCGATCGCAGCGGCCGCAGGCCCCCGGGTCCGAGACCCCCAGCGCGGACGCCAGGACCTGGGCCCGACAGCCCGCCGCGGCCAGGAGGTCCTCAAGGCGGGGATCGGCCGGTGTTGCCGGCGCGGGGCCGGGCGGGACGGGGCCGCCGTCGCTCTGCCAGTCGCTGCCGGCGGCCCGGGGCCGGAGCGTGCCGGCCACGATGCCGTCGTCCGCCATGGAGAGGAGCACGTCCGCCAACCACGCTGGGGCGCAGCCGAGGGCCGCGGCGAGGGCCACCAGGTCCCGGGGGCCGCGGTCGCTCAGCGTCAGGGCCGCGCGCTGGTGCAGATCCCAGCCCCGCATGGCCACGCTGTACGCGCGGTGGAGCTCCGCGTATTCGGGCTCCCGATCCACGAACGGCTCGCGGAAGCGGTGGTGGTCGGCGATGAGGGCCTCAAACCACGACGCGCGCAGCCCCGAGACGGCTCCGCTCGCCTGCCAGGCCTCCAGGGCTGCCTGTCCGCCCTCGTCCACGGACCAGGCCGTCCAGTCGGGCCCAGCCTCTCCCGAGGGCTCCGAGGGGGGCTCCACCGCCGCCGCCCCACCCCATCCCATGGCCGCGCCGGCGGGAACGGCCAACGCCCAGAGGCCGGGGACCCGTGCGGCCACGGTTCGCCCCCGGGGGAGCCCCGCCCCCGTCAGAGGCAACAGGTCGATGCCTGCCTCCTCGTCTCGCAGCGCGTCCTCGGCCGCGCGCCAGGCTCGGAAGAAGGGGCGGTCGAGCTCGTGCAGCCGACGGGCCTGACCTGCCTTGCCGGCCGCGCTGACCCACTCCGGCGGCGCCAGCCCGCGCGCGACCGCTCGCCCCGAGAGCACGCCGACCGCGGCAGCGCCCCAGCGCAGTGCCCCGGGCTGGCCGGGCCTCTCCACAGCGCCTGCCGGGGCGAGGCTGCGGTCGGTCCAACGGCGGAGCACGCCACCCCGGAATCCACCGCGCAGCGGCTCGATCCAGGCGCCGCGCCCGCCGTGGCCGGGCTGGCCGGGAAGCAGGGACTCGGGCCACCAGATGCACCAGGGGGCGTCGGCGAGGGCTCCCAACAGCTCGCGGTGGATCACGGGGCTGCGGAGGGAATCCACCGACGTCGCCACGATGGGGGACGCGACCGGGGGGCCCGAGGTGAGGCTCCGCGTGCGTCGCTGGCGGGGGGTGGTGCGCAGGATCAGCTCGGCCCCCGTGGAGGCGGCCCAGGCCAGCGCATCCTCGTCCCGAGCGAGCAGCACCAACGCCCGCCCCGAACCCAGAATCTCCGAGGACGACGCGAAGGGGGCGAGCAGGTCGACGTGCTCCCCGCGACGCCACCGCTCCAGCTCCTGCGAGGCGTCCCCCACGTCAGTTCACGCGGTAGTTTGGCGCTTCGTGGGTGATGATCACGTCGTGCACGTGGCTCTCGCGGTAGCCGGCCGACGTGATCCGCACGAAGCGGGCCTTCTCGTGGAGCTCGGCCAGGTTGGCGGAGCCCGTGTAGCCCATCGACGCGCGCAGGCCGCCGACCAGCTGGTACACCGAGTCGGCGATGGGACCCCGGAAGGGCACCCGGCCGACGATGCCCTCGGGCACGAGCTTGGGGCCGGCGCCGGCGCCTTCGAGGCCCGCCAGCGGGTCCTCGTCGCTCTCCTGGAAGTAGCGATCGGAGCTGCCCGCGCGCATGGCCTGCAGGGAGCCCATGCCCCGGTAGGTCTTGTAGCGACGGCCCTGGTAGAGCACGACCTCGCCGGGGCTCTCCTCCGTGCCGGCCAGCAGGGAGCCGATCATGACGGCGTCGGCGCCAGCAGCCAGGGCCTTGGCCACGTCTCCGGAGCTCCTGATCCCGCCGTCCGCGATGGTGGTGATGCCGTGCTTGCGGGCCGCGTCGGCGCAGTCCATCACCGCGCTCAGCTGGGGCACGCCCACGCCCGCGACGATGCGCGTGGTGCAGATCGAGCCGGGGCCGATGCCGACCTTGACGACGTCGGCGCCCGCCTTCGCCAGCGCGATCGTCGCCTCCGCCGTGGCGACGTTGCCGGCCACGATGACAGCGTCGGGCCAGTCCGCCCGCGCACGCGCAACCGACTCGATGACCATGTGGGAATGTCCGTGGGCCGTGTCGATGACGACCATGTCGCAGCCGGCGTCCAGCAGGGCGGCGATGCGCACATCGCGGTCTCCGCCGACGCCCACCGCCGCGGCCACCCGGAGCCGACCCTGGCCGTCCTTGACGGCGTCCGGGTACCGCTGGCTCTCCAGGATGTCCTTGATCGTGATCAGCCCGCGCAGGAAGACGCCGCTCTCGTCGACCACGAGCAGCTTTTCGATCTTGTGGGCCTGCAGCAGGTCCTTGCTGTCCTCCAGCGTCGTGCCCACCGGCACGGTCACCAGGCCCTCCGACGTCATGACGTCCCGCACCAGGCGGTCCAGGTTCCGCTCGAAGCGCAGGTCCCGGTTGGTGAGGATCCCCGCCAGGCGGCCCCCGTCCACCGTCACGGGCACCCCGGAGATCCGGTGCTGACGCATCAGGGCCAGGGCGTCGCGCACCGGCACGTCCGGGGCGACGGTGATGGGATCGGTGACCATGCCGGCCACCGACTTCTTGACGATCGCCACCTCCCGCGCCTGGGCTTCCACGCTCAGGTTCTTGTGGATGACGCCCATGCCGCCGTTCTGCGCCATGGCGATGGCGGTGCCCGACTCCGTCACCGTGTCCATGGCCGACGAGAGCAGCGGGATCTTCAACCCGATGGTGTCCGTCAGGCGGGTCGAGGTGTCCGCGTCGCGGGGGAGCACCGAGGACGCCCCTGGAACGAGCAGGACGTCGTCGAAGGTGAGCGCAGTGGGGATCGTGTCAGACCGGGCCATGGGTCACCTCCGAGGGCCCGGTTTGTACCCCAGGCTGCCCCCCCTCACAACCGCTCGCTGCGCCCCTTTTCACGGGTCCGCGGCCGTGCGAGGGTTGGCCGCATGAGCCCCCTCCCCTCCCCCGAGCAGCTTCGCGCGACCGGCGCCTCCCCCGAACGCGCGGAGCACATCGCGCAGGGGCTGGCCACGATCCTGGGCCGCGAGGCCGGTGCCGCCGCCTGGCACCGCTCCGGCGAGGAACTCCTGCGCCGCAGCGATCCCACCGCGGTCCACCGGCTGGTCTTCGACACCTGCTACGCCCACCACGATCCCGCCGACGGGCCTCCGCCGATCTGGCTGCCCGAACCGTCGATCGTCGCCCGGACGAACATCGCGCGCCTGGGGCCCAACTGGAGGTACGTGCACGCGATGTCGGTGCAGCGCCCCGAGGCGTTCTGGCCTCGCATCCTGGACTCCCTGCAAGTGCGCTTCGAGGAGCCGCCGCGGCGGATGGTGGCGGGTGAGGGCGAGGATGCGCGCTGGCTGCCCGGCGCGCTCTTCAACATCGCGGACTCCTGCACCCAGGGGCGCGATCCCGCCGACGTCGCCATCGTGCACCAGCGCCCCGGGGGCGAGCTGCAGCGCATGAGCCGCCTGGAGCTCCGGCAGCGCTCGGAGGCCGTCGCCTGGTCGCTCCTGGCCTCGGGGCTGGAGCCCGGAGACGCCGTCGCCATCGACATGCCCATGAGCGCGGAGTCGGTGGTCATCTACCTGGGCATCGTGCTCGCGGGCTGCGCGGTCGTCTCCATCGCGGACAGCTTCGCGGCCGACGAGATCCGGGTGAGGCTGGAGATCGCGGAGGCCAAGGCGATCTTCACCCAGGACGTGATCCCGCGCGGTGACAAGCGGCTTCCCCTCTACGCCCGGGTGGTGGAGGCCGGCGCCCCGGCCGCGATCGTCCTGCCGGCGGGGGACCCCCTGGCCGCCGATCTGCGCGAAGGCGACGTCGACTACGCCACCTTCCTGCTCCGCGATCCCGGCGGTCCCTTCGCCCCCCACCTCGCCGGACCCGAGCACGTCACCAACCTGCTCTTCTCGTCGGGCACCACCGGCGCGCCCAAGGCCATCCCCTGGACCCAGGTGACGCCGATCAAGGCCGCCGCCGACGGCCACGTCCACCACGATCTGCAGGCGGGCAACGTGGTCGCCTGGCCCACCAACCTGGGCTGGATGATGGGGCCGTGGCTGATCTACGCCAGCCTGCTCAACGGCGGGACCATCGCCCTCTTCGACGGGTCCCCGGTGAGCCGCGACTTCTGCTGCTTCGTGCAGGACGCCCAGGTCACGATGCTCGGCGTGGTGCCCAGCCTGGTCCGCGGCTGGCGCGACGGCGGCTACCTGGCAGGCCTGGACTGGTCCCACCTGCGCTGCTTCTCTTCCACGGGGGAGGCCTCCTCCTTCGACGACACCTTCTGGTTGATGCAGCAGTGCCGCTACCGCGCCCCGATGATCGAGTACTGCGGCGGCACGGAGATCGGCGGGGGCTACATCACCGGCACCCTGGTCCAGCCCCAGGCCCCAGCCACCTTCAGCACGCCCGCGATCGGCTGCGACTTCCTGCTGTTGGACGAACAGGGAGGTCCCGCCGAAGAAGGGGAGGTCGCGCTGCGCGCACCCATGTTCGGCTCGTCAAACCGCCTGCTCAACCGGGACCACCACGCGGTCTACTTCGAGGGCATGCCCCTCGCCCCCGACGGCGGAGTCCTGCGGCGGCACGGCGACCGGATGCGGGCGCTGGGTGGCGGCTGGTACCGGGCCCAGGGCCGCGTCGACGACACCATGAACCTGGGAGGCATCAAGACCAGCTCGGCGGAGTTGGAGCGCGCGTGCAACGGCGTCGAGGGCGTGCTGGAGACCGCCGCGATCGCCGTGCCCCCGCCCGGCGGCGGGCCGGACACCCTGATCGTCTACGCCGTCCTGGAGCGTGGCGCGGAGCGTGACCCCGCATCCCTGCGCTCGGCCTTCCAGACGGCGATCCGCGGGCGCCTGAACCCCCTGTTCAAGGTGGAGGACGTGCGGGTCGTCGACGCCCTTCCGCGCACCGCCTCGGGCAAGGTGATGCGGCGGGTCCTTCGCCAGGAGCACCGCCGCAGCTGATCCCACGCGGGCGCAAGCCGAGTTCCGGGGACTTCTTGAAATGAGGACGACCTTGGGTATGCTCGCGCGCGCTTGCGGGCCTCTGCAGGGGATCCTTTCCCCCCACGCACGGTCCCCCGAAGCCCACATGGAGCACCTTCGATGAACGCGATCCGCCGAATTGGCCTGCTGACCCTCTCCGCCGTGGCGCTGTCCTTCAGCGGCTGCGCCACCTACCAGACCGGGCTCAAGAGCTCGGGGGCCGCCGCGGCTGCGGACACCTCGTTCGAGGCCGCCCGCACCGTCTGGACCAACGAGCGCGGCACCGCCGAAGGCATGCAGAAGGCGCTGACCGGCCTGGAGGCCGTCGTGGCCGCCGAGCCGAACAACCAGGAGGCCCTGATCCTGCTTTCGCGCTCCTACTACTTCATGGCCGACGGCTACACCACAGACCCCGAGGCCAAGTCCGCCCTGTTCGAGAAGGGCGTGACCGCCGGCGAGCGCGCGATGGCCGTGGACCCCGCCTTCAAGGCGAAGGTCGAGAGCGGCACCAAGCCCGCCGACGCCGTCACCGAGCTCCAGAAGGACGACCAGATGGCCATCTACTGGACGGCCAGCAACCTGGGCAAGTGGGCGCGCAGCAAGGGTTTCTCCACGCTCGTCAAGTACAAGGGCTACATCGCCAAGATGATGACCCACTGCCTGGCCCTGGACGAGACCGCCTACTACGCCGGCCCCGTGCGCTACTGGGGCGCCTTCTACGCGGTGGCCCCCGGCTTCGCCGGCGGCGACATGGGCAAGAGCAAGGAGAACTACGACAAGGCGCTGAAGATGGTGCCGGAGAACTTCGCAACCTACGTGCTCTACGCCGACACCTACGCCACCAAGGTCCAGGATCGCGCGCTGTTCGAGAAGCTGCTCAAGCACGTCATCGACACGCCCAGCGACGTCCTGCCCGACATGATCCCGGAGCAGGAGGTCGAGAAGAAGAAGGCCCAGGCCTTCCTCGACAACGCCGCCGACTACTTCGCCGAGTGACGCGCCGGACCCTCCGCCCCTGCGCGGTCGGTCCATCGGGACGAACCCCTGCCCCCTGGAGTCTCCATGCTGCGTTCTCGTTTCTTCGGCGCCCTGCTCGCCGCTCTCCTCCTGCTCCCCCTGAGCGCGTCGGCCGCCGACTTCACCATGAACTTCGGCACCGTGGCCCCCGCCGGCACCCCCTGGGCTGATCAGCTCGAGGGGATCAAGCAGCAGATCGAGTCGAAGTCCGAGGGCCGCATCAAGGTCCGCCTCTTCCTGGGCGGGGTCATGGGCGGCGAAGTGGAGATGGTGCGCGACATCATGGAAGGCGGACGCCTCCAGGCCGGCGGCTTCTCCACCGCCGCGGTCGCCACCGGCGCCAACGTGCCCGCGCTGCAGATCCCGGAGCTGCCCTTCCTCTTCAACGATCTGGCGGAGGCCGACCACGTCCTGGACACGGTCCTGTACGCCCCGATCAAGAAGAAGATGAAGCGCCGCGGGCTCCTGCTGAGCATGTGGGCGGAGAACGGCTGGCGCAGCTTCTACACGAAGAACAAGGAGATCCACACGCTGGCGGACCTGGCCGAGCACAAGATGCGGACCCAGGAGAGCAAGGTCCACAAGAAGATGTACGACGCCCTGGGCGTGCAGGCGGAGCCGATCCCCACCCCGGAGGTCCTGGACGCGCTGACCCGCGGCACGGTGGACGGCTTCGACAACACCAGCCTCTTCGGCCAGGCCTCGGGCTGGTTCGAGCCCACGAAGTTCTACACGCTCAGCCGCCACATCTACCAGCCCGCCGCCATCGTCTTCAGCCAGAGCTGGTACGACTCGCTGCCCGACGATCTCAAGCCGATCATCGACGGCCTGCAGGCTTCCGAGCAGGCCAAGGGCCGCAAGGGCGTGCGCGACCTGGAGTCGGAGCTCCTCGCCAACTTCAAGGAGTTCGGCATGACGGTCTACGAGCCCACCGCCGCGGAGTTGGCCCCTTTCAAGGCGGCCGTGCAGCCGGTCTACGCGGAGCTTCGGGACGAGATGGGCGCCGAACTCGTGGACGCGGTGCTGGCGGCCCTGACCGCTCGCCGCGCGCAGTAGAGCCGGACGAATCGGGGGCCGCGCGTGGATCTCCAGAAGCTCCTCGCCACCGTCTTTGCCCCCTTCGACGTGGTCGGGCGGGCGTGGAATCGCCTGTGGGCGGGCCTGCGCAGCTTCCTGCGTGAGACGATCCTGCTCAAGGTCGTGTTCGTGCTCATCCTGGTGGTCACCGGGCTGTACCACTACGCCTCGCGGCTGCTCACGGTCCTCGACAAGGCGCTCGATCGGGTCGAGACGGCGCTGATCTTCCTGTGCACGCTGGGCATGACCGGCCTGGTGTTCGTGGACTTTCTGGATCGGGAGATCGGCTGGATCGACCTGGGCCTGCAGGGCGCCACGAAGCTGTCGCTGCTGCTGATGATGTGGGTCGCCTTCCTGGGCGCGTCCCTGGCCACGCGCGAAGACAAGCACCTGATCATCGACGCCGCGGACCGCGCCCTGTCGCCCGTGGGCTCGGCCCGGCTGTACCGGGTGGCGATGGGCATCAGCGCCGTCTTCTCCTGGCAGCTGTTCCGGGCCAGCACCGCGGTCATCAAGAAGCACTTCGAGACCGAGTCGTTGGCCAAGCTGACGGTGCCCACGTGGGCCACCGAGCGCCTCAACGAGCTCTGCGCCTGGGTGCTCAGCGGCCGGCTGTCGGCGGACGACTTCGACTACTACCTGACCGAGGGCGGCTTCGCCGTCGCGCTGGGGCAGGACGAGCTGAAGCTCTGGGTGGCGGAGCTCATGCTCCCCGTCGCGTTCCTGCTCATGGCCCTCCGCTTCGCCGGCAAGTTCTTCAGCGGCAAGAGCAGCGACGTCCCCCTCGACGACATCCCCGCGCGCCACCTCAAGAAGAACCCCGGCAACGCCGGCACCCGGGACATGATCCTGGCGGGCCTCTTCCCGGGGCTGCTGCTGGGCATGCTCGCCGGCCTCTTGCTGGGCCAGGCCTGGCTGATCGTGGTCTGCGCGGTGCTGCTGCTGCTGGTGGGCGCGCCGCTGTTCGTGGTGATCGGCGTCGCGGCGACGCTCTGCGTGGTCCTGCTGGAGGGGCGCGACCTCAGCTTCATCGTCAAGGACATCTACAAGGCCACGGACAAGGAGGTCCTGCTGGCCATCCCCTTCTTCGTCATGGCCGGCGGGATCATGACCGAGGGCTCCATCGCCCGGCGGCTGATCGAGATGGCGAAGGCCCTCATCGGCTGGTTCCCGGGCGGCCTGGCGATGTCGGGCGTGCTGTCCTGCATGGTCTTCGCGGCGATCTCCGGCAGCTCGCCGGTCACGGTGATCGCCATCGGGTCGATCATGGTCCCCGCGCTCATCGACGCCGGCTACGACGAGAAGTTCAGCCTGGGCCTGCTCACGTCGGCGGGCTCCCTGGGCATCCTCATCCCGCCCTCGATCCCGATGATCATCTACGGCGTGGTCTGCTTCACGGATCCGTCGATGAAGTCCGCTGCGACGGGCGCCGCCCCCACGGTCAAGGACCTGTTCGTGGCCGGCATCGGCCCGGGCCTGTTCATCGGCGGCCTGCTGATGCTGTGGGCGGTGTTCCGGGAGCGGGACAAGGTCCTGTCCATCGAAGAGACGCTGCACGACCTGCCCCGCGCCCTCACCGAAGGCGTCTGGGCGGCGGGCCTGCCGATCCTGATCATCGGCGGCATCTACTCGGGCCTGTTCACGGCGACCGAGGCCGCGGCGGTCAGCGTGGTCTACGCCATGTTCGTCGAGTTCGTCGTGCACCCGCTGCTGCGCGCGCGCCGCAAGGGTCCCGAGCCGCTGTTCGAGCTGTCCCCCCTGGAGCTCCCCCGCGTGTTCCGGGACAGCTCGGTGGTCATGGGGAGCCTGCTGCTGATCATCGTGCTGGCCATCACGTTCAACCAGTTCCTGGTCTTCCAGGAGGTGCCGAACATGGCGGCGGACTGGGTCAAGGGCCACGTGGACAGCAAGCTGTCCTTCCTGATCCTGGTCAACCTGTTCCTGCTCCTGCTGGGCTGCATGATGGACATCATGAGCGCCATCCTCATCGTGGCGCCGCTGCTGGCCCCCATCGCGGTGTCCCGCTACGGGATCGACCCCGTGCACTTCGGGATCATCTTCATCGTCAACCTGGAGATCGGGTACCTGACCCCGCCGCTGGGGTTGAACCTCTTCGTGGCGTCCTCCGTCTTCGACAAGCCCATCGTGCAGGTCATCCGCTCGGTGCTTCCCTTCACCCTCCTGATGCTCGTGGCCTTGGCCATCATCGCCGGCTTCCCGAGCATCAGCCTGTTCCTGCTGGGGGACTGATGAGCGATCACACCGAGTGCGAGATCCGCGGCCACGACGGTACGCCCCTCCGACTGCTGACCTGGGCCGCCGATCACGAGCCGCGCGGCCTCCTGATCCTGGTGCACGGCCTGGGCGAACACGTCGGGCGCTACGACGCCATCGCGAAGGCCTTCAACGCCATCGGCGTCACCGTGGTGGGGGGGGACCACCGCGGGCACGGGCGCAGCGGCGGGTTGCGGGGCCACGTCGACGGCTTCGACGAGTACACCGCGGACGTGGCCTGCGTGGTCCGTCACGCCCAGGCCACCCTCGGGGACGAGCTTCCGTGGTTCGTCCTGGCCCACTCCATGGGCGGGCTGATCGCGGTCCGCTATCTGGCCGACGCCTCGCTTCCCCAGCCCGCAGGCGCGATCCTCTCGAACCCCCAATTGGGCCTGGCGTTCGAGCCTCCGAAGATCAAGGTGGCCGCGGGCCGGATCCTGAGCCGCCTGCTGCCGAAGGTGCGCCTGGACAGCGAGCTGGACGTCCAGGCCATCAGCCGCGACCCGGCGGAGGTGAAGAAGTACGTCGACGACCCCCTGGTGCACGGCAAGGTCAGCACCCGCTGGTTCACGTCGATGACCCGGGCGCTGGAGGATGCCCGCCTCAGCGGGCCGCAGATCGCCGTGCCGACGCAGTGGATCCTCTCCGGAGGGGACCGCATCTGCAGCGCGCCCGCCGCGCGTGAGATCCAGGAGCAGGTGGCCAACAGCCGCCGGTTGGACCTTCCCGAGGCCTTTCACGAGCCCCACAACGGCCCCGATCGGGCGCTCTTCGTGGACGCGGCGATCACGTTCGTCCAGGAGCACCTCCCCGCGTAGAACCGGCACCCCCGGCGGTGGTTCCCGTCGGGGCTTTGTGCGACGATGCGCTCGTGCCCGGAGTCACGATCATCGACGTCGGCGTGCGGGTGCGAGGCGAGGTCTCGGGCCCCGGCGACGTGCACATTCGCGGCCGCGTCGAGGGACGCATCCACGTCAGCGGGCGCGTCTGGGTCGAAGAGGGCGGAGTCGCGGCGGCGGACGTCGTGGCGGCCCGGGTTCGGATCGATGGACGCCTGGAAGGGCGGGTGCGGGTCAGCCGCCAGGTGAGCGTGGGGGCCCAGGGCCACCTGGTGGGCGACGTGTGGGGCACGCTCGCCGTCGACGAGGGCGGCACCTTCGAGGGACGCATCGTCCCCGACAGCGACGACCGGGTGACCCTCCGCCCCGCAAGCCCCGCGCCGCGAGCCAGCTTGCGGCTGGAACCGGACGGACCAGGGGGAGCCCTGCGCCTGCCGACCAAGCGGCGGATCACCCAGCCCTCGGCGGAGCGTGTCAGCGGCGAGTTCCGGCCCCCGCACGCCGCCTCTCCCCCGGGCTTCGCTGAGAGCGGCGGGTTCGGCACCCTCGTCGGCGAGTGGGACGATGTCTCGGGGGCCGACCTGGCCTCCGGCAGCCACCCCAGCGTCTCCGGCCGATTCGGCGCCTCCTCGGGCAGCCACCCCAGCATCTCCGGCGAAGCGCAGCCGGTTCGCGGACCCGCGGATCCCGTGGGCGGGTCCTCAACTCACCGCACGCCCCGGCGGCTGGTAGCCACCCCGCGCACCCCCGCCCCCCTGCTGGACGAGCCGCCCCCCGCGGCGCCCAGCACGGCGCGGCTCCCCCGCATCACCGACGCCGATCTCCAGGCCCGATCGAAGGGATCGGTCGCCCCGGCCACGGCCCCGAGTCCGCCGGACCCTCGCCCCGAGACCGCGCCTGGAGCGGGCAGCGCGGCCCGCTCCCTGGCACGGCCAAGCCCCAGCCAGCCCCGCATGCCCGCCCGGCAGATCCCGCCGCTCCGCCAGGATCCGACGGTGGAGGGGGCCGCCCATCGGCCGGCGGAGAGCGGCCGGCCCGCACAGGCCGCCCCCCCGGGGGAGGATCTCGCCGACGCGTGGTTCGAGGAGGAGGACTTCCTGGTCAAGGGCACGGAACCGCTGGACGCAGGCCCGGATCCCTCCCCCCGCCGCACGGGACCCAGCCGCCGCAGCGCGCCCGATGCCCCCGCAAAGAAGAAGAGCAAGAAGCCGCGAGGTCGCCGTGGTTGAGCCTCGCCTCAACGGGAGGCCGCCCTGCCCGCGCCCCCGTCGAGCCGAGCGATCGAGGGCCCGCCGCCTCTCCGCCGGAGCCTGTGGACTGCTCCTGGCCACCGCCCTGCTCTCAGGTTGCGCCCCCTCGGCCGCGAAGCATGCCAGCCTGGCCGGCTACGACCAGTACGTCGGCAAGCCGGGAGAGCCCGCCTACCTGCGCCTGCTGGAGCACTGGACTGGGGAGCTCCGCCTCTACGACCGCGGCACCACGACCCTGCTCCTGCACGCGACCTTCAAGCACCGGGACTTCCGACGGGGCTGGAGCCACGAATACGCCCGGCGCTTCATCCTCCCCGCCGAGGACCGCGCGCTGCTGACCGAGCGCGAAGAGGCCGACGCCTCGCGGTTTCACGAGGTGCTGGTCGCCGCCTGGGCCAACGACACAAAGCGGGGACACTTCGAGGGGGACGATGCGCCCTGGGCCCTGAGGCTGGTGGGCCAGTCCGGCCAGAGCGTCGCGCCCCTGGTGGTCACCCTCATCAAGCGGCCGACAACGGAGCTGCTGTCGCTGAACCCCCACATCGACGGCCACGACCGGCTGTTCCTGGTGAAGTTCCCGGTGCTCGCCCCCGACGGCTCGCCGCTGATCGCCCCCCGCGACGGGCGCGTGCTCCTGCAGGTGGCGGGCGTGCTGCACCGGGGGGAGATCGAGTGGGCCCTGCCGCCTCCCCGCCCGGACGCCGCGCCGCCCGTGGTCGACGCCGACGAGCACGATGATGAGCCGGTCTCCGGCGGGCCCGCGAGCGAACCGATCGCCGAGCCGTCGCCCGAAGGCTGAGGTCCCCCTCCTACCAGGGGCGGCGGAGCACCGTGTCGTGCCGCCAGTGCTCGTCGTCGAGCTCGGGGCAGTCCAGGTTGTAGTGCAGGCCGCGGCTCTCGCGTCGACCCAGGGCGGCCCGGATGACCAGCTCCGCCACCATGGCCACGTTGCGCAGCTCGACCAGATCCCGGCTCAGGGTGAAGTCCCAGTAGAACTCGGAGATCTCCCGCCGGATCAGCGCCACGCGGTCCAGGGCGCGCTGCAGGCGGCGGTCGGTGCGCACGATGCCCACGTAGTTCCACATCAGCCGACGGATCTCGTCCCAGGTGTGCGCGATCACCACCAGCTCGTCGGGATCTCGGGCGTCGCCGGCGTCCCAATCGGGCACCGCGGGCCGGGCCTCGCCCCCAGTTGCCACGTACTGCCCCGCCGCGATGGCCGCCCGGCGGGCGAAGACGGCGCCCTCCAGCAGGGAGTTCGACGCCAGCCGGTTGGCGCCATGCAGCCCCGTGCAGGTCACCTCCCCGGCCGCGAAGAGCCCGCGGATCGCGGTGGCGCCGTCTGCGGCCACCTGCACGCCGCCGCAGAAGTAGTGCGCCGCGGGCACCACGGGGATCGGATCGGTGGCGATGTCGATGCCCAGGGGGCTCAGACGGGCGTGGATGCCGGCGAAGCGGCTGCGCACGAAGTCGGCGTCCAGGTGCGACATGTCCAGGAACACGCAGTCCAGGCCGTGCCGCTTGATCTGGGCGTCGATCTCCCGGGCCACGATGTCGCGGGGAGCCAGGCTCCCCATGGGGTGCACGGTGTCCATGAAGGGGGTGCCGTCGGGCAGGCGCAGGATGCCGCCCTCTCCGCGCAAGGCCTCGGAGACCAGGAAGGTCTTGGCGCCGCGGTGGAACAGGCAGGTGGGGTGGAACTGCACGAACTCCATGTTCGCCAGCACCGCCCCGGCGCGGTAGGCCATGGCCATTCCGTCGCCCGTGGCCAGGTCCGGGTTGCTTGTGTAGAGGTACACCTTGCCCGCGCCGCCGGTGGCCAACAGCGTGGCGCCGGCCTGGTAGGCCTTGACCCCACCCGTGGTCGCGTCCAGGACGTAGGCGCCCAGGCAGCGGTCCGGCGTGTGCGGCATCCAGCCCTCAGGGCCTGCAACGCCGTAGCGGCGCATGGCCTCGTGCCCCTTGATGCCCAGGCTGCGCTTGGCGACGTGGCGGGCGACCTTGCGCTCGGTGATGAAGTCGATGGCCACCGCCTGCTCGATCAGCTGGATGCGGTCGTGCTCCCGCACCCGATCGAGCAGGGCCCGCTGGATCGCCGCGCCCGTCATGTCCCCCGCGTGCAGGACGCGCCGCGCGCTGTGGCCGCCCTCCCGCGTCAGGTCGTGCTCGCCGCCGTCGTCCCGGTCGAAGCCGACCCCCCGCCCGATCAGCTCGCGGACCGCCGGCGGGCCCTCCCGCAGGATCGACCGCACCAGCTGCTCGTCGGCGAGGTGGGCGCCGGCCACGAGCGTGTCGGTGACGTGCGCGGCGATCGTGTCCTCGTCGTCCCACACCGCCGCGATGCCGCCCTGGGCCCAGGCTGTGTTGCTCACCCCGGCGTCGCCCTTGCACAGGACGGTCACCGTGCCCCGCTCCGCAGCGTCCAGGGCGAAGGAGAGACCGGCGATGCCGGCGCCGAGGACGAGGTAGTCGGCGGAGGTGGGCTCGAACATGGCCGGCCCATCCTATCTTGCCAGTGCCCCCGACGCAGGCTGCTACCCTGGACGCCGATGCGTTCGCTGCTTCTCCCCCTGCTCCTGCTCATGGCCAGCCCCGCGGCGGCCGGCGAC
>CALCXL010000276.1 GCA_937907595.1 uncultured Pseudomonadota bacterium | reverse complement strand
TCGTCGTAGGCTGCGGCGTCGTCGTTTGACGCGTCGGCGTCGTTGGCCGCGTCGTCGTCGTTGGCCGCGTCGTCGTCGTCGGAGACCGTGTCGTCGTCGTCGCCGCCGAGGCGCTGGGTGGTGCAGGCGCCCAGGGAGAGGGCGACGAGGAGCGCGAGCAGCGCGCGGAGAGAGAGGGTCATGGCGGCTCCGGGGGAAGGGGTCAAAGGCGGGGCACCCTATGCCTTTGAGGCGATTCCGTTGTCAACGATTCGAAAAGCCGTTCAGCAGTGCGAGCAGCCGCCGGCCAAGCCCCCCAGGAGCTGCTCGACGGTGGCGTGCAGGACGCCGAAGTCGAAGTTGCCGTAGAGCTTGGCGCGGCCCCCGTCGAAGACCCAGGTGGGCGATCCGGCGATCATCGACTCCTCGCGCAGCCGCTGGTCCTCCCAGAGCGCGGCGAGGGCCCGCCCGTCGTCCAGGCGCTCGGCGAGGGCGACCACGGGCAGGTCCAGGGACGCCGCCAGGGCCAGCTGCTCGGAGCGGCGGGCCACGTTGACGTTGTCCTCGAAGAAGCGGCGGCGCAGGGCCCACTGGTAGACGGCGGCGCGGCCGGGGGGGATCAGCCCCTCGTCTTCCAGCGCGAAGGCCGCCTTGAGCGCCGCGCCCGGGCTCCAGGAGGAGGCTGGTGGATCCTCCTGCCAGACGGCGCCGGTGATGGCCGTGTGCCCGTGCTCGGCCGCCACCCGGGCGGTCGCCTCCACCCGCCCCGCCACGCCGCCGGCCTTCCAGGGGCCCTCGCGGAAGCGCCAGTCGACGCTGCCGAAGACGGGCACCACGCGGTAGCTGATGTCCAGGCAGGCACCAAACTCGGCGACGATCGCGTCGAGCTTCGGCTGGGCCACGAAGGCCCAGATGCACAGGGGGTCGGACCAGTAGGTGACGGGCAGCACGTCCATGGGACCTCCGGGGGGCCCGCAAGCTACCCGCGAAGGGGACGCGGCGCCTGACGTCGGTCAGGCGCGGTGGCGATCAGGGCGTCACGGTCACCACAAAGCTCACGTCCCACTGCGCCAGGACCACCGAGCCGTCGCCGTAGAGGGTGACGGGGACCTGGAAGACGGTGTCGCTGAACATCGACGCCATGGTGTCCGGCGTGGGCTCCAGGGTCAGGGTGAACGAGACGGTGTTGAGGGCGGGGATGTTGGCGTACATGGGTGGGTCGATGTTCACGAGCGCGCCGCTGGGGTCGATGGCCTCCATCGTCATGTCGTAGGTGACGTTGGCGGTGAACTCGGCGATGCCGTCCACCACCTTGTCGACGATGTCGTAGTCGTCGGACTGGTAGACCATGTACTCGTCGGGATCGTCGTTGCCGTCGCCGTCCAGGTCGACCCACGAGCCGGTCGCCACCGCCACCATCTGCATGCCGGGCACCGCCGCCGGGCCGCCCACCGCCACGCCGATCGCCTTGGCGTTGATGTCGGCCAGGGCGTTGGTCAGCATCGGCGCCGCCGCGTCCAGGTTGCAGCCGGGGACGCCGCCGCCCTTGGGGCCCTGGGAGAAGGGCGCGAAGCTGTTCCGCATGGGCGCGTCGGTGGCGTAGACGAGGATGGGCACGGCGCCGGTGCGGAAGCCGTTGCCGCCCAGGGTGCCGGTGCCGGGGGTTGAGGGGTTGCTCCACCCGCCGGTGCTGCCGCCGAACGCGTCCACGGGCTGGGTCTGGAAGGGCAGGACGTCGGTGTCCCCGTCGTAGCTGCCGTCGCAGTCCTGGTCGTAGCCCCAGCCCAGCGCCGCCTGGTAGAGGGCCTCCACGCTGGACTCGGTGATGTCGTCGCCGCCGTCGGCCGTCAGCCCGCTCAGGGCAGCCTGGGCCAGGGACACGTCGCTGGTCTGCTGCTGGCGGGGGTGGAAGGGCTTGTCCGAGCCGCTGCCCATCTCGCCGAAGTTGTAGTCGTCGAAGCTGGCCACGCCGTAGGTCAGGTCGGGGATGAGGGCGGCGATGTCGCCTGCGGCGCTCATGAAGTTGTTCTTCACGTCGTCGATGGTCGGGGTCATGGAGCAGGTCTCGTCGATGAGGAACATGACGTCGCCCAATTGGATCTGCGTGTCGAAGGTCAGGACGACCTCGCTGATCTCGAAGGCGGGGACCTGGGGCACGTTGTAGCCGTCGCACTCGTCGTCGGGGTCCGACGGGTCGCTGCCGCAGACCTGCTCCTGCAGGTCGGTCCAGCCGTCGCCGTCGCTGTCGTTGTTGTAGGGGTCCAGGTCCGGGTCGGCGGCCTCCTCCTCGTCGGGGATGCCGTCGTTGTCGCTGTCGTTGTCGGCGAAGTCGTCGATGCCGTCGCCGTCGCTGTCGCCCTCGCCCTCCTCCTCGTTCGTCAGCCCGTCGCCGTCGAAGTCGTCGTCGGCGCCGTCCTCGATCCCGTCGCCGTCGCTGTCCGTGTCCATGAAGTTGGGGATGCCGTCGCCGTCGACGTCGTCGTAGCCCTCGCTGCTGTCGGGGATGCCGTCGCCGTCGCTGTCCAGGTCCAGGTAGTTGGGGATGCCGTCGCCGTCCGAGTCCCAGGCGCCCTCGATGTTGTCGGGGATCCCGTCGCCGTCGGCGTCGTCGTCCTGGAAGTCCGGGACGCCGTCGTTGTCGGCGTCGGCGTTCCCCTCCTCCTCGTCGCCGATGCCGTCGTCGTCGCTGTCCAGGTCCTCGTCGTCGGGCGTGCCGTCGCCGTCGGTGTCGCTGTCGCCCTCGTCGGCGTCGCTGATCCCGTCCCCGTCGCTGTCCGGGGCCTGATCGTCGTCGTCGTCGTCAGGGGTCAGGTCGACGGGCACGTTGCCCTCGGTGAGCTCGGTCTCCTGCCCGCCGCCGGGCAGGCCGATGGTCTGGTCGCAGCCGATGAGGGTGGTCGCTGCGGTGGCCAGGAGGACGATCCAGAAGCGCTGCGTCATGACTCAACCCCTTATTCTTGCTGTCGATTGTCCGAACGAGCGACGGCCGATGGCGAAGAGCCGGGGGCCGAACTTGTCAAGACAACGTCAAGGATGGGTCAAGTGTGGCCTGCAGGTTGTTGCGGGCGTGTTGAGAGATCGCAATGTGGCTGTGACGACATGATCCAGGCCATGGGGGAGTCGATCGACCGGGCGGAGTGAAGACCGTTCTCGCTGTGCAAAGGATCGGGCATAGTGGCGACGCACACGTCATGCGCATGCTCCTCCCCCTGCTGTCCGCCCTCCTGCTGATGCCCGCCTGCGAGCGGGAGGTGCCGGAGATCGATCCCCCCGCCCCCACCCTGCGGCGACTCACCACGGCGCAGTACAGCAACGCGGTGCACGACCTCTTCGGCGAGGAGGTCGTGGTGCCCCGGCAGCTGGAGCCCGACGTGAACCTGGAGGGCTTCTTCTCCATCGGCGCAGCGGTGACCTCCATCTCCCCCCGCGGGGTGGAGCAGTACGAAGAGGCGGCCTTCGCCATCGCCGAGCAGATCACGGCCCCCGGGGCCTTCGACTTCGACTGCGAGCCCGCCGGCAGCGCCGACCGCGCCTGCGCCCAGGAGATCCTGGAGGGCTTCGCCCGCCGCGCCTGGAGCCGCCCCGTCACGGCGGACGAGGGCGACGTGCTCGCGGGCCTGGCCACGGACGCGGCGGAGGTGCTGGGCGACTTCCACGAGGGGCTGCAGTACGGAATCGCCGCCATCCTGCAGTCGCCGAAGTTCCTGTACCGGGACGAATTGGGCGAGCCGGCCGACGGCGGCCACCGCTTCACCGCGTTCGAGGTCGCCACCCGGCTGTCCTTCCTCTTCTGGAACACCATCCCGGACGACGAGCTGCTGGCCGCCGCGGAGTCCGGCGCCCTGTTGACGGACGAGGGCGTGGCCGAGCAGGCCGACCGCCTCCTTGCCGATCCTCGCAGCCGCGCCGGCCTGCGCGCCTTCCTGTCGGAGCTCTTCGACCTGCACCGCCTGGACTCGCTCAGCAAGGACCCCACGGTGTTCGTGCACATGAGCGACGAAGTGGGGCCCTCGGCCAAGGAGGAGACGCTGCTGGGCTTCGAGCACCTGGTGTTCGTCGAGGACGACGACTTCCGCAACATCCTGACCACGCAGCGCACCTTCTTGAACCGGAAGCTGGCCGCCATCTACAACGTGCCGGCGCCGACGCGCGACGGGTTCGGGGAGACGGTGCTGCCCACCACGGACATGCGCCGCGGCCTGCTGGGCCAGGTGAGCGTGCTGGCGCTGCAGAGCCACCCCATCAACAACTCGCCGACGCTGCGCGGCAAGTTCATCCGCAACGTGCTGCTCTGCCACACGATCCCGCCGCCGCCGGCCGACGTGGACACCTCCATCCCCGAGCCTTCGGGGGAGGCGCCGACGCTGCGCGACCGCGTGCAGGAGCACCTGCAGGACCCCACCTGCGCCGGCTGCCACCAGATCACCGACCCCATCGGCCTGGCCATGGAGCACTTCGACGCGCTGGGCCGGTACAGGGAGCAGGACAACGGCCACGCCATCGACCCCAGCGGGGATCTGGACGGCGAGGAGTTTGCGGGCTTCGAGGAGCTGGCGACGGTGTTGCACGACCACGAGGACGTGCCCGACTGCTTCAGCCGACAGGTGTTCCGCTACGCCACCGGCCACCGGCGCGCGGTGGGGGAAAACGACGCCCTGAAGGTGCTGGCCGAGGACTTCGAGGCGGGCAACTACAGCGTGCAGCAGCTGATGCTGGACCTGAGCTGGAACCCCGTGTTCCGCAAGACGGCAGCCGTGGACGACAGCCCGGCGGAGGAGCGCTGATGGTCACCCGCCGCACGATCCTCCGCGGCCTGCTGGGCGGCTCCGTGGTCACCGTGGGCCTGCCGGCCCTGGAGCTCTTCCTCAACGCCAACGGCACGGCCTGGGCCGACGGCACGCTGCTGCCGGCGCGCTTCGGGCTCTTCTTCTGGGGCAACGGCAACACGCCGGACAAGTGGGTGCCGGAGCTCAGCGGCGAGGGCGATGCCTGGCAGCTCAGCGAGCAGCTGTCGGGCCTGGCGAGCATCAAGCAGCACCTGGCCGTAGCCACGGGGCTGGAGGCCAAGGTGCCCAACGCGATCCCGCACGGGTCGGGGGCGGCGGGCATCCTCTCGGCGGCGCCGGCGCTGGTGGAGGGGGACGGGGACACCTTCGCGCAGCCGTCCATCGACCAGGTGATCGCGGCCCAATTGGGCGGGGAGACGCGCTTCCGCTCCCTGGAGTTCGGCGTGAAGTCGGGCGGCGGGCGCTCCTTCAACGGGCCGCACAGCCAGAACCCGTCGGAGGACTCGCCGTTCGCGATGTTCGAGCGGGTCTTCGGCGCGGGCTTCGCAGCCCCGGGCGAGGAGCCGATCTTCGACCCCACCATCGGCCTGCGCCGCAGCGTGCTCGACGCGGTGATGGACGACACCAACCGCCTGAAGAGCCGGGTGGGCACAACCGACAAGACCCGGCTGGAGCAGCACCTGGACGGGATCCGCGACCTGGAGCGTCGGCTGGCGCGCCTGGAGGAGGACCCGCCGGATCTGGCCGCCTGCGTGCGCCCGGACTCGCCGCCGGCAAAGTTCGAGGACATCGAAGGCCGCCCGCAGATGTCGGCCATCAGCCGCGCCCACTGCGACATCGTGGCCATGGCGCTCGCCTGCGATCAGACCCGCATCTTCAGCCACTGGTTCCACCACCCCGTGGGCAACGTGCTGTTCCCGGGCGCGCCGGACGGACACCACAACCTGACCCACGACGAGCCGGGCGATCAGCCCTGGGTGGATGCGATCACGCGCATGTGCCTGGACGAGTACCGCTACCTGGTGGAGACGCTGGCGGGGGTGGCCGAGGGCGACGGCACGCTGCTGGACAGCTGCGCGGTCCTGGGCACGACGGAGATCTCCCTGGGTCGCACGCACTCGCTGGACAACATGCCGATCCTGGTGGCCGGCTCCGCCTGCGGCCGCCTCAAGACCGACGTGCACTACCACTCCCCCACGGCCGAGAGCAGCACCAAGGTCCTGCTGAGCATCATCCGCGCCATGGGCATGAACCGGGCCGAGCACGGCACGGACGACGCGCGGGTGACCGACGGGTTGAGCGCGATCGAGGTCTGATCAGCTGGCCGGATCCATCGGCCCGAACACCAACACCTGCTGCCGCGGGTCGCGCCCCCTGCCCTTTCGGCGGAGGTGGTCGCGGGTCCAGGTCTGCAGCGCGCGAGCCACCCAGGGCGGCGGGGAAGCGTTCCAGGTGAGCTGCAGCTCCGACACCCGCCACCCCCGCCCGCCGCGCTTGTCCAGCCAGAGGGTCCCGGCGGCCGCGTCTGCGCCCTGATCCCACCGGACCTCGTAGCCGTAGCCGGCGCCGGAGGCCGTCCTGGCCGGGTAGCCCCGCACCATGACCAGGCAGTTGCGCTGGCTGCGGCCGTGCCGGCGCAGATCGACCGCGGTGGCCAGGGGGCGGAGGGAGAGGCGGGGGGTGGTGAGCAGGGTCAAGGGCCCCGCGGGGGGCTGGGGGAAGCTGGGGTACCGCGCCGGATCCCAGACGGCCATCACGTCGTCCGCCGCCGGTTCGCAGTGCCCGATGGCGACCAGGGCACGGCGCAGCGCCCGCAGGGACCGGAAGGGCCGACCGTGCCAGCCTCCAGCCGAGCTGCGCACGCGCTTCAGCGCCTGGTTGACGGCGCAGGGCACCGACCAGTGGATGTTCAGCTCCCCCCCGAGGCACAGGCCGTCGTAGTAGGTCAGCTCGTCGACGAACATGGGCGCGACCATGTCCACGTGCGGCCCGCAGATCACGTCGAGCACCTCCTGCTCCAGGTGGTGCGCGTGGCGGAGCATCTTGTGCTGCTGGAGCGTGCCGTCACGGAGCGCGCGGAGCAGCCGATCGAGCCGAGCCGGGGAGAGGTCATGCGTCGGCACCCGCGACAGCACCCGGAGGATCCAGGGCGCGGCCAGCAGGCCGACCAGGGGCAGGAGACCCCGCCGCCGCCCGTGCAGCAGGGGCAGGAGCCTGGCGGCGGCGCCCCGCCGGGAGCACAGCGCCACGAGCAGGGTGAGGTCGTTGCGGGCGAGGGCGATCGCCGCAGGGGCGCGGTCCAGCAGGCGCAGCAGGCGCAGCTGCATCCGGTGGTGTACCGCCTCCACGGCGTCACGGACCTCCGGGGGGACCGCCTCCGCCGCCACGTCGCTCAGCGGGGGGTTCCAGTGGTCCAGCGGGGCGGGAGGGGCGACGAAGCAGGGCTCTGCGTACCTCACGTCGATCGCAACGGCGACGTTGGTGGGCGTCCAGGTCCGCGAACCGGGGCGGAGTCGCCACGCCCCCGGACGGGGCCACAGGCGCAAGGCCTGGACCTCCGAGCGGCCGCCGGTCTGCACCAGACGGGCGGACTGCACGCCGTCGGGCGGCGACGGGAGCCCCAACAGGAGGGCGGGCGTGGGCGGGTGGTCACGGTCCGTCATGGCTGGAAGGGGCGCCCGGGTGGGGGGTTCGCAGGAGCTCGAACGCCATTGCGCCTGCCGGGTGTGACATCCGCCGTCGACCCCCACCGCCCCCCTCCGCCGCCAAACCCGTAGAATCAACCCCCCGCGCGCGTGCAGCGCGTCCCGGAGGCTCCCCCCCCACCGCATGGATCGCTTTCTCCCCGACCTCGTGCGCGACGAGGACTACCCGCTCAAGCTGGGCCGCTACACGCTGACGGCGCTGCTGGGCGAAGGCGGCATGGCGCGCGTGTTCAGGGCGGAGCTGGCGGGGCCCCAGGGCTTCACCAAGCCGGTGGCGGTCAAGATCATCCGGGCCGCCGTCGCCAGCCAGAACGCCGACCTCAAGCGCGCGCTCATCCACGAGGCCCGCATCGGCGGCATGCTCCACCACCCCAACCTGGTGGAGGTGTACGAGCTGGGCGAGCTGGAGTCCTTTCCCTTCATCGCCATGGAGCTGGTGGAGGGGGTCGGCCTGGACATCCTGGTGGAGAAGGTCAAGCCGCTGCCGCCGGCCATCGTCCTGGAGTTGGGGCGTCAGATGTGCGCGGGGCTGCACCACGCCCACGACTTCGAGGCCGCGGGCATGGACGCCGACCTGGTGCACCGGGACCTGAAGCCCAGCAACGTGCTGCTCAGCCGCAACGGCATCGTCAAGATCGCGGACTTCGGCATCGCCAAGGCCGGGGACATGACCGGCAACACCACGGCCACGGGCATCGCCAAGGGCACGCCGGCCTACATGTCGCCGCAGCAAGCCAACGCCGAGGTCGTGGACCGCCGCTCGGACATCTTCGCCCTGGGCGCCATGCTCTACGAGCTGGCCACGGGCCAACGCCTGTTCCGGGGCGAGACCCTGGTCTCCACCCTCATGGCCGTGCTGCGGGTGGAGGAGCGCCTGGCCAACCCCGGCTTCGAGCAGATCCTGGAGGACGTCGTCCCCGGCCTGGCCGTCGTGGTGCGCACCTGCCTGCGCCACGACCCCAACCAGCGCTACCCCAGCTGCCAGCACCTGGACGCCGCCCTGGCCGGGCTCCAGGACCGGAGCGGGGGCTCGGCTCACCTGGCGCGCTGGCTGCACTCGGTCACGCCGGAGCTGGAGCAGAGCCTGGACGGCAGCGACTCCCCCCGCCAGCGGGCCGTGCTCAAGCACCTAACCGGCAGCACCTCGCCCACCGGGGCGGAGGACACGCTGCCCGACGACGCGCCCCAGACCCGGATCACCTCCGAGCCGCCCGCCCCGGGCGACGACTCGCTGGTCGCTCCCACCCGACGGGGCCCGGCGCGCGCGGTGGCCCTGGCGGGGGCGGCGCTGCTGCTGCTGGGGCTGGTGGCCCTGGGGCTGCGACCGGAGGCGAAGGAGGACCCGGCGGACTTCGATCTGTCGGCGGGGGCGGGGGCGGCTGGGGCAGATTCGGGGACGGGGGCAGGGGGGGGCGCGTCGACGGGGGCGGGCGCGAACGCGAGGGCGAGCACGAGCGCGGCGACGGGCACGGGAGGGGG
>CALCXL010000275.1 GCA_937907595.1 uncultured Pseudomonadota bacterium | reverse complement strand
CGCCGGCCCCCACGCCCGAGCCCACGCCGCGCACCACGCCGACGCCCACCGTCGCGGCGACCAGCAGCACGAAGTCGGTGCCCCTCACGGTGCGGAGCGATCCCCCAGGCGCCACGCTCACGGTCGACGGCAAGCGGGTGGGCCTGGCCCCCTGGACCGGCACGGCGCTCCCCGGCGCGATCATCGAGGTCACGGCCCGCCTGGACGCCCACCTGAGCACCACCCGCATCCTCCGGGTGGGCAACGGCCCCCTGGACGCGGTGGTTGAACTCAGCCCGATGGAGGTCCAGGCGGCGAAGGAGGGCACCGTCGCGGTCACGTCGACCCCCTGGGCCTACGTCTCCGTGGACGGCCGCATCCTGGGTCAGGTCACGCCGGTCCGCCTGGAGCTCGCGCCGGGCAGCCACACCATCGTCCTGGAGAACCCCGAAGCGGGCTGGACGGTGGAGCGGACGGTGCTGGTGGAGGCCGGCAAGACCGTGAACCTGGACGTGCGCAAGTAGCCGGGACCGCCCTCGGCCGCTCCGACGCTCCAGCCGACGCCGCGACCCGGGCGCTACTCGATCGGGCCGACCACCGCGTCCAGGGCCGCCAGCACCGACGCGCCGTCGCCGCTCACGTCCGCGCTCTGGGCCAGGTGCACGAAGCGTCCCGTCACCGCCGAGGGGCTGGCCGGCCCGCAGGCCATCGGCGATCCGTTGACGTAGAGCCCCTGCACGTTGTCCAGGCCGCAGTCCGCGGCGTCGACCGAAGCGGAGTCGCAGGCGTCACCCAGCTCACCGGACGAGCGCAGCGACTCCAGGATGTCCCCGGCCACGCCGCCGGGGATCAGGCCGCCCTCCACGCCCTCGCTCACGACCACGCCGGCCTGGCTTCGACCGTCCAGGGCCAGCACCAGGTCGGCGGTGTAGTGGTCGGAGAAGACCTCGTGGGCCACCTGGTAGATGGTGTCCCGCGTGTAGGCCATGTCGGAGATGGCCGGGGCAGGCCCGCAAGCCGCGTCCCCGCTGCAGCCGCTCGCTTCGGTGTTGGCGCAGCGGTGGGTGCCCGCGCTGACCAGGGTGCGGGCGCGCAAGGCGGTGAAGACCCGACGCGCCTCGGACAGCGTCTCGGCGTGGTCCCAGGGGTGCGGGACGCCCACCTGCACCGGCCGAGCGGCGTGCAACCGCCACGCGAAGAGCGCGCGGCCGGTGCCCATGTTCGAGGGCCGCCAGAGCACCACCCCCTCCTCAGGCCCCTCGCCCCGGCAGAGCTGGTAGCCCACCACCGCCACCAGGGCGAAGGCAAGCTGGGTGTCGCCATCGCGCACGGACTCCACCGACGCCGCGATCGCCTCCAGCGTGTCCAGGCTGGGGGGCAGGTAGCCCTCGCTGCCCGGCTCCGGCGGCTCGATCTGCTCGGCCTCGAAGGCGGTGACCACGCCCCCCTCGCAGGCAGGCAGCGCGCTCAGCTGCTCCTCCAGCTCCGCAGAGATCGGGCCGACCTCCGTGCCGTCGGTCGTGTCGTCGTCGTCGGGCAGGTCCTGGGGCGGCGGCTCGTCCAAGCAGCCGCAGTCCTCTCCCTCCTCGCAGTTGATGCTGAAGGCGGCCAGGGCGGCCAGGAGGCCCAGGCGAAAGGTCCAGACGTGGTCGTGTGCGCGCATTGCTGCTCTGTATCGGCGGGATCCGACCGGACCTGAAGCCCGACTGAGCCGCAGATCAGCGCGCGGCCGGCACCAGCCCCACCTTGCGGTAGACCTTGGACAGCGTCTTGCGCGCCCGCCCCCGGCAGTCCTCGGCGCCGCGGGCCAGGATCCCGTCGAGGTAGGCGCTGTCCTCCATGAGCCGCGCGTACTCGGCCTGCACCGGGCGCAGCGTCTCCACCGTCAACTCGGCGAGCTCGACCTTGAGGTGCCCGTACATCTTGCCGGCGAAGTGGGCCTCCACCGCGGGGATGTCCAGCCCCGACAGGACCGAGTACATGGTGATCAGGTTGGCCAGGCCGGCGCTGCCTTCGTCGAAGCGCACCTCCGTGCCCGAGTCGGTCACCGCCCGCTTGATCTTCCGGGTGATGACGTTCGGCGGGTCCAGCAAGGAGATGTAGTTCCCCTCCACGTCGTCGCTCTTGCTCATCTTCTTGGTCGGATCCTGCAGGCTCATGATCCGCGCGCCCACCTTCGGGATGAAGGCCTCGGGCACCGTGAACGTCGGCGAGTACAGGTTGTTGAAGCGCTGCGCGACGTCGCGCGTGAGCTCCAGGTGCTGCTTCTGATCCGCCCCCACCGGCACCAGATCGGCCTGGTAGAGCAGGATGTCGGCGGCCATGAGCACCGGGTAGGAGAAGAGACCCACGTTGATGTTCTGGTTGTGGCGCGCCGACTTGTCCTTGAACTGCGTCATGCGGTTCAGCTCGCCCATGTAGGTGATCGTGTTGAGCACCCAGCCCAGCTCGGCGTGCTGCGGCACGTGCGACTGGATGGCGATGGCCGACTTCTCCGGGTCGATGCCGCAGGCGATGTACTGCGCCGCGAAGGACAGGCAGCGACGGCGCAGCTCGGCCGGCACCTGGCGCACGGTCAGGGCGTGCAGATCGACGACCAGGAAGATGCAGTCGTAGCGGTCCTGCAGCTCGACCCAGTTCTTGAGGGCCCCCAGGTAGTTGCCGATGGCGAGGTGCCCCGACGGCTGGATTCCGCTGAGGATGACGGGCTTGGGCTCAGACATGCGGCGCACCATAGTCGGTCGGCCGACTCTCTTCTCGCCGGAACCGGCGAGGCACCTCCCTGCGGTAGGATCACCGCCCTGGAGGTTCCCCATGCTGCGCTGCCTTGCCCTCGCCCTCGTCGCCCTCTCCCTCGCCGGTTGCGGCCTGACCTGCGAAGACGCCTGCGCCAAGGCCGTGGAGTGCGGCGCCTTCGACTCGACCGAGTCCGCGGAGTGCGTCACCGCCTGCGGCAGCACCACCGACGACGTGTGGCTGACCTGCATGGACAAGGACGACTGCGCCGAAGTGGACAGCTGCTCGCTCTGAGGCCGGTTCCGGCTACCCTCGGGTCCGCCGCACCCCCTCCGTTACACAAGGGTACGCAGCAGCCCGGGGACCCCCTGTAGGGTGGGAGTCCAGACATGCCTGCCGACCCCACAACGCCCGCAGCCGCAGCGTCTCCGCCCACCGCCGGGGGCGTTCGATGATCCGCCTGGAGCGCGGCCTGAACCTGGGCCCCTACCGCCTGGAGCGGGAGGCCGGGGCCGGGGCCTTTTCCCAGGTCTGGCTGGCCCGTGCCGAAGGGGGCTTCGGGTTCAGCAAGCGGGTCGCGGTCAAGATCTTGAAGGGCGACCAGGCCTCCAACGACTCGCACTTCCGCGCCCTGGTCAACGAGGCCCGGGTCTGCGGCCACCTGCACCACCCCAACGTCGTCGACGTCTACGGCGTGTTCGAGCACCGCGGCGTGCGCTTCATCGCCATGGAGTTCGTGGACGGGCTCAGCCTGGATGAGCTGCAGAACGAGTGCTGGCTGGGGGAGCTGCCCATCCCCCGTTCGGTCGTGCTGGACATCGGCATCCAGATCGCTCGCGGACTGCACCACGCCCACGGGGCTCGGGACGAGAATGGACACCCGCTCGACGTCGTGCACCGCGATCTGAAGCCCGGCAACATCCTGCTGTCGCGCCAGGGCGTGGCGAAGGTGGCCGACTTCGGCATAGCCCGGGCCAGCACCACGGTCTCGGACACCGCGACGGGTGTGCTGAAAGGCACGCCCTGCTACGTGGCCCCGGAGGTGTGGCAGGGCACGCGGGACTTCCGACCGCGGACCGACCTCTTCGCGCTGGGCTCCCTGCTCTGGGAGTTGAGCATGCGCCGACGCCTGTTCGAGGGCGAAGGCATCGTGGCGATGGCGGGGCAGTCGGTAAATGGGGACCCGGCGGCCGAAGCAGCCCTGCTCAGCGAGCGGTTCCCCGAGCTCGCCCCCACCGTGCGCTTCCTGCTGGAGCGGGACCCCGAGCAGCGCACCCAGTCCGCCCGCCAGGTGGAGCTGGAGCTGTCCGCCCTGCGCAACGCGATCGACGCGCCGGCGGGCCTGGATCTCTTCCTGGATCTCTTCCACGCGGCGACCGGCGGGGCGCTGGGCCGCAGGAACGAGATCGAGGACCTCAGCCTGCCCCTGACCGACGACCCCGACTGGTCCGCGCTCATCGAACGGGCCATGCACGCCCCTCGCGCCAACACCCTGCCCGACGCGTCGGTGGTGGTGCTGGACACACTGGACTTCAGCCTGGACCTTCCCCTGGGCATCGTGGAGGCGCCCGCAGCGGCGGCCGCGGCGCACCGGGAGCCATCCTTCCACGAGCCGAGCGACCCCGACCTGGGCGCCTTCGGCCTGTCGGCGGTGGCGGCCGACGGATCGGGACCGGGCCTGCCCCTGCCGGTGGCGGCGATGATGTCGCAGCCCGGCGCGCAGCCCCCCGACGAGCCCGCGGAGCAGCCCAGCGAGCCGCCTTGGGGCACCCAGTCGGTGATCTCCAGGGTCAGCCAGGACGTACCAGCGCGCGGTCCCTACCACCGCGTGCGCTGGCTGCTGCTGGGCTGGGCCCTGACCCTGCTGGCGGCCGCCGCCGTGATCGCGAAGCTGCTCTAGCGGCCGCTCCGGACCCTCAGCCGACGGCGACCACGACGACCTCGCGGACCTTGCCGCGCAGGTTCAACTCGAAGTCGTCGTCCACTCGGCTCCCGATCAGCGCCGCGCCCAGAGGCGCGTTCGGCGTGACCAGCTGGATCGACTCGCCCAGCGCCTCGATCCGCCGTCCGCCGCCCGCGGGCACCAGCAGCACGGTGCGCACGCCGTCGTCGTCCTCGATCCGCACCAGGGAGCCCACCACCACCGGCGAGTTCGGCGTGCGCGGCCGCAGCTCCATGGAGCGCAGCAGCGCGCGATCGTGCTCCAGGTCGGCCACCCGCTGGGCTTGACCCCGCGCCAGGTAGCTCTCCTCGATGGCGCGGGTGTCCTTGTCGTCCTCCGCCCGCGCCTCCTCGTGGGTGGCCGACGCGGCGGTGGCCCGCGCGCGTGCGGTAGCGGCCTCGATCTCCCCGCGGAGCTGGGCGTCCACGGAGTCGAGGAGGGACCGCTTGTCGAAGGCGGAGAGGTCGACGGGTGATGTGCTCACCCGACGATTCTACGCCGGTCGGAGCGCGGAGGCGCTGGGCGCTACGACTCGGCGGCCGACTCGTCGGCCTGCTCGCCGGCGTGAAACACCTCGTACACGTAGATGTCGGCGTCCAGGGAGCCCAGATGCGACTCGATCAGCGGGTGCACATCGTCCCAATCCAGGTGCCCCACGCCGGTGGCGATGCGCGGCAGGGCGACGGACTTCCAGCCCTCCTTCTTGATCAGCTTGGCCAGCGCCTTGAGGGCGTGGTTCACGTGCTTGACCTTCGCGGGCCCGGGGTGGCCGGTGTGGTGGTGGCCGGAGGGCGGCTCCTGGGTGAGCAGGTTGACCACGCGCACGCCCTCGGGGCCGCCCCAGGTCCACAGGCCGCCGGGCTTGGGGTGCCGGGTGTGGCAGTAGTGCCGAAAGTCCTTGTACATGGCCGGCCAGCGCTCGCGCAGAGCGAAGGCCAGGCCATTCTCGAAGTGGTCGTCGGGAGCGACGCCGTGCGCGATGGCGTCGGAGTCACTCAGGAGGATGTCGCCAGAGACGTGGTGCAGCATGGGGGGCTCCTAGCTCGCGCAGTCGATGCAGGTGGTGGTGGTGGGCAGGGCCTTGAGACGGCCGACGGCGATGGCCTCGCCGCAGTCCGCGCACTCGCCGTAGGTGCCGGCGTCGACGCGGGCCAGGGCCGCCTTGATCTGTCCGATCTGGGCGAGGTCGTGCTCGTCCAGGGCCTCAAGGACCTCGTCGTTCTCCAAGAACTGGGCGCGCTCCCGCCAGTTGTCCGGGGTGTCCCGATCGACGCCCCGCAAGTGGGCCTCGATCTTCTCCACCCGCTTCGCCAGGGCCTCCGCCTGGGCGACCAGGCTGTCTCGTACGGTCTGCAGATCCGACATCGTCTTCCTTCCGACCCGGCGGCAGCGCCGGGACCACCCCAGGAGCAAGAAGCGGACCAGCGGGAAATCGCACAGCGGGGGGCGAACCGGGGCACTGGGGTCGCGTTTCGATCGAGGGATACCCGGACCGTGTGCGTAGGCACACCGCATGCGGCCCTCGGCGCAGTGGTTTTCCGCACAGGTCGGATCCAGGGCGCGACGCGGGGGGCGCGATCGCGCCTCTCAGGCCATCGATCTGCGGATCAGCGCCCGGCCTTGGCGGCGATGGGTACGCGCTTGAGGCTCTGCAGCACCACCCAGCCCGGGCCGGTGAGCTCGGTCATGAACAGCCCCTCGCCCCCGAAGACCGCCTTCAGGCAGCCTCCGACCCCGCGGATGTCGTACTCCATGGTGCTGGAGAAGACCGCCAGGTTGCCGGTGCTGACGAGCAGCTTCTCCCCCGCCTCCAGCTCCACCAGGTGGAAGTCGCCGCTGCCGTGCACGACGGCGATTCCGTGGCCGCTGAGCTTCTGCAGGAAGAGCCCTGCCCCGCCGAAGAAGGCGGCGCCGGCCTTGCGGGCGATGGTGACGTCGATGTTGACGTCGCCGAGGGCCGCCACGAACGAGCCGCTGGTGCAGGTGATGGGGCCGCGATCCAGATCCCAGGTCAGCAGCCGGCCGGGGGCGTTGTTGGTCAATACGACCTTCGCGCCGGGGCCGTCCGCGGTGACGTAGGTGAGGGAGAGGCCCTCGCCCGCCATCAGCCGGGACACGGCCTTGCCGGCGCCGCCGGGCACCTTGAGCTGCCAGTTGACCTTGTCGTTGTAGGCCAGCAGGGAGCCGCGGCTGCACCAGATCGCCTGGCCCTGCTTGAGGCCCAGGGTCAGGAACTGCGCGATGGTGCCCTGGATGGAGACGTCGTCGGCGTAGACCGCCAGCTCTTCGACTTCCAGGTCCTGCAGGGCCTGCAGGGCGTTCTTCTGTTCGGTCATGCTGCCTCCATCGATGGGATCCGCGGACACCGGACTCAGATCCCGGGCTGGGCCGAGAAGCTGATGCTCACCCAATCGAAGACCCCGCTCTCCACCGAGTACTGGCCGCTGACCTGGGACGCGTCGCCCCAGATCCAGATCTCTCCGCTGCTGCCACCGCCGGAGTCGGGACCCTGGCACTCGATGTTGTAGTCCTTCGCTGGCTCCTCACCGAAAGAGTAGGCGTGGTTCCACGAGGCGGTGCAGGACCAACCGCTCGCCGACTCGCAGGCGGCGAAGCCCGTGGAGTATCCGTCGTCGGTGACCTCCATCTCCACCGAGCCCGAGCAGCTCTCGTCCGTCTCGCCCAGGATCAACGTGCCGCTGGCATCGCCCCAGTGCGTCGGGTTGAAGCTGTCGTCGTCGTCGTCGTCGCCGGAGCTCTGGTCGTCGTCGTCGCTGGCGTCGTCGTCGTCGCTGGCGTCGTCGTCGTCGCTCGACGCATCGTCGTCGTCACCCGCGCTGTCGTCGTCGTCGCCGCCGCCCCCCCCCGCCGCCGCTCCCTCCGCGTCGGGCGGTGCAGGCGGACAGCATCAAGGCGGTCAGGAGGATCAGGAGCAGCTGGAATCGACGCATGGGCACACTCGGGTGGGATGAGGGGCGAGTGTACCCACAACCCCGGAGGGAGCCGGGGGCGATCGGCGCCCGCCAGGCCCCCGAGGCGCCCTCAGCGTCGAGCGAAACGCGCCAGCAGGGCCGGCAGCACCAGCACGTCCGAGAGCAGCGCGGCGCCGATGATGACCGCCCCCAGCCCGCCCATCATGACGCTGGCGGGGAAGGAGCTGAGCAGGTTTACGCCCATGCCGCCCATGAGCAGGATCGACGTGATGAACACCGCGCGGCCGCTGTGCTGCACCGACCGACGCAGCGCCTCCTCCAGGGGGTGCCCGCTCTGCAGCTCCTCCCGCGTGCGCGCGACCAGGTGCAGCGTGTCGTCCACGGCGATGCCCAGGGCGACCGTGAAGATGACCGCGCCCGTGGGATCCAGCAGCCAGCCCGCCGCGCCCACCAGGCCGTAGCCCACCAGCAGGGGCAGCGCGTTCGGCAGCAGGCACAGCAAGGCCAGGCGCAGGTCGCGCAGCAGCAGCAGGATGACCAGGGTGATGGTGACGAAGGCCAGCAGCAGGCTGGACTGCAGGTCCGCCGTCACCCGGTTGATGCCGCGGTAGGCCACGAAGGGGGTGCCGGTGATGTGGGCGGTCAGGGGCAGCCCCTCGAGCTCGCGACCGAGCAGCTCCTGCAGCCGCGCGGCGACCCGCCCGAACACGATGCCGCCCTCGTCCTTGGTGCGGATCGCCATGCGACCCCGGGCGTAGTCGATGGACACGATCGTCTGCAGCTTCGGCTCCCCCTCGGCCAGGAGGAAGCGCTGGGCGATCTCCGGGCGCGTCGCCGGCACCGACCGCTCGCCCGTCAGCGCCTCCCCCACCGCCGCCACCCAGGTCGCGGGGCTGGCCGTGGCCGTGACCTCGGGCCAGGTGGCCGCCTCCGCCTCCACCCGGGACAGCGCCGACAGCACCGCCGGCTCCTTGAGCACCCCCGGCGCGCCGGCCAGGTCGACCTCCACGGCGAGGATGCCGCCCAGCTCCGAGTCCGCGGTGTGGTTGGCGAGGGTGGTGGGGTGATCGGGCAGCAGCATGGCGGTCAGGTGATTGTCGCTGACCACGCGCGCCCCGAAGTACACGCAGGCCACCACCAGGACCGCGGTGGCGAGGAGCACCGGCGTGGGCCGTCGGATGGCGAGCTCGGCGCAGGCGGACAACACCCGATCCAACCGGCCCGGGCCCGACCGCGGATCCGAGGGCGCGCCCTTCGTCACCGACAGCATCAGCGGCAGCAGCACCAACACGGAGCCGTAGGCCAGGACCACACCCAGCGCCGCGTAGAGGCCGAAGCTGCGCATCGACGGCATGTCCGCCGC
>CALCXL010000274.1 GCA_937907595.1 uncultured Pseudomonadota bacterium | reverse complement strand
CCTGCGTTTCGTGGTGCCGGCGGCGGGCGTTAAGCTGCCCGCGGAGGCGCCATGAAGACCCCGTTGTTCGCTCTGCTGCTCCTGGCCGCCTGCGCGGTCGAAGAAGAGCCCCCCGCCGCGCGGTACACCAGCGATCAGGTGGCGCAGCTGGCCTTCGTCTGCCCGGGCGATCCCAGCGGGGTCTGCGACCTCTCCGAGGACACGACGTTGCACGCGGGCGCCGCCGCCGTGGCCACCACGCCCCAGGAGTTCGAGACCTGGATCGACAACGACGGCGACGGGAACTACCGCTCCTCCATCGACGAGTACCTGGACTGCGGCCTGGACCGCCTGTGCGAGGGCGACCCCGGCTGGCCCGGCGCCGACGAGGGGGAGGGCGACGGCACGTTCCAGCCCCTGTGGCTGGCGGGCTTCGACAACAGCCGCGCCGTGCAGTCCGTGGCCGACGACACCTGGGCCCGGGCCACGGTGCTGCGCCAGGGCAACACGGAGATCGCGGTCGTGTCCTGCGATCTGGTGGGGCTCTTCCTCAACGAGGTGGAGGCGATGCGGGAGCGCGCGCGGGACGAGCTGGGCATCGACCACATCCTGCTCAGCTCCACCCACGTGCACGAGGTCCCGGACACGATGGGCCAGTGGGGGCGGGTCCTGGCCGAGTCGGGGGTGAACCCGCGGCACATGCAGAATCTGCACGACGCCGTGCACGAGGCCATCCGGCAGGCCCAGGCCGCCGCCGTGCCCGTGCAGGTCCGCGCGGGGCGCTACGACGTCCCCCACACCGCCTGGGGTGGCCGCGGCATCAACAACGTCAACGTGGACACCCGCGACCCGGCCATCACCGACGAGCGCATCCTGACCACGCGGTTCGTGGACGCGTCCTCGGGCGCGACGGTCGCCACCTGGATCAACTTCGCCAACCACCCCGAGGCCGCGGGCAGCCGCAACCTGGCGATCACGTCGGACTTCGCGCACACCTTGCGCACGACGGTGGAGGAGGGCGCGATCGAGGGCCCGGACGGCCCCGTGGACGGGGTGGGTGGGGTCGCGGTCTACATCCAGGGCGCCGTGGGCGGGATGATGACGCCGCTGCACGCGGACACCATCGACCTGGACGGCACCGAGCACACCGAGCACGGCCTGGAGAAGGCCTACGCCACCGGGCGGGTCACCGGCTACCACGCGCTGCAGGCCATCCAGGCGGAGGAGGGCATCGCCGACCCGCTGCTCAAGCTGCGCACCAAGACGCTGTTCCTGCCGGTGGAGAACACCGGCTTCCACGTCCTGCTCAACGCCGAGGTCTTCGACCGCCCGGGCTTCAACTACAACGCCGACGAGATCATCACGCAGTGGAATCGGCCGGACCTCAAGACGGAGGTGGATTTGCTGCAGGTGGGCTCGGTGTCGGCGCTCAGCATCCCGGGGGAGCTGCTGCCGGAGCTCGCGATCGGGGGCTACGACGGCGGCCACACCGGGCCCCTGCAGGACCTGGTCGACGCCGGCAACCCCAACCCGCCGGACCTGAGCGCGGCGCCCGAAGGCCCCTACCTCAAGGATCTGATGCCCGGGGACTACAAGATGATCGTGGGGCTGGGCAACGACGAGATCGGCTACCTGGTGCCCGAGTACAACTACGTGCTGGCGCACTCGGGGCCCTTCCTCAACGAGGCCCCGGGCGACCACTACGAGGAGACGAACTCGGTGGGCCCCACGGCGGTGCCGAGCATGCTGGCCATCGCCTCGGCCATGATGGCCTTCGAGCCGCCGGAGCTCTGAGGGCTGGACGTCGCCGCGATCAGAGGCTGAGCAGGAAGGCCTCCAGGGCCTGGAGCTCGCTTTCGTCCAGGCTCGAAGTCGCCCCGTGCTGGTCCAGGGGGTTTCGATCCACCAGCACCGCCCGCAGCGTCGCCGCCGAGCCGTCGTGCAGGTAGGGCGCCGTGGCCCACAACCCCACCAGCTGCGGCGTGTCCAGGCCCAGCAGGGGCTCCCCCATTCGCTGGCCGCTGGCGTCGCTGAGCGTGCCCACGTCGTGCAGCAGGGGCTGGCCAGGCGCCAGGAACTGGCTGTCGGTGTAGCTGGGCGCCGGGTGGCAGTCGGCGCAGCCCAACGCGGGGTCGGTGAAGAGCGCCAGGCCGGCCGACGTGTCCGCGTCGGCGAAGGGGGAGCGCGGTGGGTCGGTCAGGGACTCGACGTAGGCGGCCAGGGCGTCCAGATCGGCGCTGAGTCCGGCCTTCGGCTCGCCCAGGGTGTCCGAGGTGAGGTCCCAGTCGGAATCCTCCAGGAAACCAGCCCCTTGCTGCGGACCCCTGACGTCGTTCTCGAAGTCCTGGACCTCGTCGAAGTTGGCGCTCCAGTGGATCGGCGTCGATCCGCCGCGGCCCAGCAGCGAGGGCGTGTTGCGCAGCCCCTCGCCCCGGTCGGTGAAGTCCCAGGTGCGGTTGTCCCCGTCGCCGTCGAAGTGGCAGGAGCCGCAGGAGATGTAGCCGTCCTTCGTCATCCTGGGGTCGGCGCTGCGGTGGAAGATCTGCTTGCCGCGCAGCACGTCGGCGTCCAGGACCTCGCCGCTGGGGGGCACCAGGTCGATGCGGGCGATCTCCTGCTGCGGCGCGCCCAGGTCGCCCAGGTCGAAGGCCACCAGCTCCCGGGACAGC
>CALCXL010000273.1 GCA_937907595.1 uncultured Pseudomonadota bacterium | reverse complement strand
CGACCTGACCGACGTGTCGATCGACTACGGAGTGATCATGCCCGGTCGGCTCATGACCCAGGGCCGGTGGGCGGGCGCGGAGGACAGCTGGGAGTATCCGTTCAACCCCGCGCAGTGGGCCGCGCAGTTCGGCAACTTCGACGCGCGAGACCTGCGGGACGGCCACTGGAAGATGGACGAGACCGTCGTCCTGCAGTTCGTGTTGCAGGCCCGTCGGGACGGGGAGCCGGTGATCGACTCGCTTCGTCTCTTCTCTCGGGGCGGACAGCTCTACAACGTGCGCCCGTCGGCGCCCTCGGGGAGCCGCCCCCGATCCGGCTCCAGCAGCCTGCGGTAGAGCTCGCACAACCAACCATGCCCGCAGTACGAGGTCGAAATCGAGGCTGCGCAAGTGGCGCGGCCGACCTCGTGGACCCCGGTGCGCGAGCAGGAGTTGAAGCCGCGAGCGCCCCGTCTGCCCCGCGGCAGGCCGGTCGGGGAGCGAGCCCGGCGCTGGCGCCAGATGCTGGACGAGGGGCTCTACCCGAACATGTCCGAACTCGCGCGGGCTGAAGGGGTCAGCCCTGCCGCGGTGAGCAAGGCGCTGCTTCGACTCGCCGGGCCGCTGGAGCGGAACGCCGATCTCGCGGGCGAGGTCGGCGACGAAGCGCGAGAAGTCGCGAAGTCAGTCGGCCGGTGATGCAACCCGATGAACAGGCCAGCTCAGCGGCCGGGCGCGCTGATCCAAAGCCGGTCAGGCGGCCTTCGCGGGTTGGCGCGTCGTGGGCCGCCAGCGGGTCTCCCGCAGCGCCGCCTCTTGGAGTTCGTCCCAGCGCCCGCTCTTGGCGTAGGAACGTAGGTGCAGCACAGCCTCTGCGCGTTCTTGGGTCCAGGTGATGCTCGCCCCCTTGAGCCGGAGGTTGACGACGCGACGAACGGACGACTCGACCGCGCCGCTGCCGTTGGGGAGGCCGGCTTGGCGGAACGCTGCGAACCGGAGCCGCTCCCGGTTGCGCTTCCAGTACTCCCGCTCGGTGTCGAGCTCCGCACCGCGGCCCTTCGCGATCACCCGGAGCACCGACTCGATCTCCTCGATCTCCCCGGCCTTGAGCCGCTTCTTCTGCAGCGCGAGCCACTCCCGTCGGTACGCTTCGTCCCAGTCGGCCCGCGACCTCGCGAAGTCTCCGAGCCGCTCGACGGCGTGGAAGTAGTCGACGATCTCGTGGAACCGATCTGGAGGCAGACCAAGGGCTTCGCGCAGCTCCTCGCCTCGATTCCAGATCCACTTCGCCCCATCGGCGACGAGAGTGACATCGACCGCCTTGTGGCCGCCGAGCCGAAGCAGGTAGTAGCGCATCAGTTCGAACACGGCGTCCGCGTCACCCAGGGTTCCGTCGATGACCGAGGGCACGCTGCGGTCGCGCTTCCCGTTGGGACCCAGGACGTAGAGCGTCAGGACCTTCGGAGGATGGAGGAGAGGATGAGGATAGGTCGCATAAACCTGTTTCCGTAAACTGGCACCGAGTACCCACGGCCCCTCCGGGCTTCCACATCTCCTGAACGGCCGACGTGATGTCGCCCCGGCTCTACCCCTGGCACGTGGCCATCAACGACACGACGACGGGCAACATCCCCCGCCTGACCGTCGGCTACGGCTACGGCGTGGCCAACGAGGACGACCCGCAGCAGCCGAACGAGCTGCCCGCCATCTTCGACTTCGTGCAGACGACGCTGACGGCGCCCTGAGCGTCGTCCCCCGCCGCGGTGCCCCGTCGCCCCCCGCCGCGTCCCCCGCCCAGCGGGCCCGTCGAGCGCTCTCCTGCCCCTGCCGTCCGGCGCCCGACGCTCGAGCGGCCCGGTTGGAGCGTCAGTTCGCTTCAGCGGCGGGCTCGGGGGTGGTGGGGCGCGCCTCGGCTGCGTCCTTGACGATGGGTGCGCCCGCCGACGTCCGGGTGATCTTGAACTGGACCCGCCGGTTCAGGGCATGGTCGTCCTCGCTCTTGGGCTCTGCCACGATGGGCACGGTCTCGCCGTAGCCGCGGGAGAGCAGGCGATCAGCGGCGATGCCCTTGCCGGTGATGTACTTCATCACCGCGTTGGCCCGCCGCTGGCTCAGGTCGAGGTTGTAGTCGTCCGGGGCGCGGCTGTCGGTGTGCCCCTGGATCTCGATCTGCTCGACGGCGGGGAACTTGGCCAGGACCTGCACGACGGCGTCCAGGACCTTGTAGGACGCCTTCTTGATCGTGTCCTTGTCCAGGTCGAAGTAGACCTTGTCCAGGATCACGATCTCCTGCTTCTCCACGTCGATCTGGGCCAGGGCTTCGTCGGGGCAGCCGTCCTCGTCGTCCACGCCGTTGAGGACCTCGCGCTCGGTGGGGCAGCGGTCGCAGGCGTCGGGGATCGTGTCCTTGTCGTTGTCCCACTCCGGGCAGCCGTCCTCGTCCTCGAAGCCGTCCTTGTCCTCGGGGACGTGGGGGCACTGGTCCACGTCGCCCAGGACGTCGTCGCGATCGGGATCGGGGTCGTCGATCATCTTCTCGACGATGCGCTCGACGATCTGCGGAGCCTGGGCCTCGCAGGCGGGGCAGGCGACGTCGAAGCCCACCATCGCGAAGAGCCGAAGCTCGGGGCTGCCGAAGCCGGGGCCGATGCCGCGCCCGCCGCCGATGCGCAGCCACACCGGCCCGGTGCGTGGGTGGATGAGGACGTTGAGGTCGAGCTCGGAGGGCGTGTTGACGGGGTCGAAGGGACCGACGCCCAGCTCGGCGACGGCGACCGGGTCGATGACCGTGCCGCCCACCCACTCGAGCTGGATCTCCAGCTGGTCGGCCAGCAGCGGCACGCCCACGGCGACGCCCCAGCGCAGCTCGTCGTCGGCCCGCAGGTTCGAGACGCGGCGACCGTTCGTGTTCACCTGGAAGCCCAGGTTCAAGCCGAAGTGGAAGTTCTTCCAGCGCCCGCCCACGGCCAGGTCGGCGCCGAAGCCGTAGGCGTTGCTGCCCACGAAGAGCTCGGGCGTGCCCGTCGGCAGGACCACCCGGGGCGCGATGGAGAGGGAGATCGGTCCGTTGTCGCCCTGGCGAAGGGGCGCGATGCCCAGGGCCAGGGTGGTGTCGCCCGTCGCCACCGTGGTGCCGGCGTGGCCGAAGGCGGCGGAGATGGCCAGGCCGTCCGCGGGGCTGCTCTGGGCCTGCAGAAAGGGCAGCTGCACTCCCGCCTGTACCCACTTGTTGAAGGCGACGGACACGCCCAGGTCGAAGCCGACCAGGTGCTCGACGACCCCGCCGGTGCGGCTGTACTGCCCCGGCAGGCCCATCTCCAGGGGGCGCAGGGCGTAGTTCGCCGACACGAAGCTGCCCACCTCCAGGCGCGCCGGCTGCGCCGCGTCGCGCACGAGCGTCCAGCCGCGGGACTGGGGCGCGGGGTCGAAGCGCTGGAGGTCGAGGGCCGGGCCGTTGGACTGGGCGCTCGCGAGCGTCGGCAGGAGCAGCGCGAGGACCGCCGCCCCCGCTCCGGGCCGGCCGCGCCGGCGCTGGCGACGAAGCCCCCCGAGCAGCGCGAGCAGCAGAGCCAGCCCGGGCAGGCCGCCCGCGTCGCCTGGGGACTGGGCGCAGCCCTCGCAGCCCGAGCCCTGCAGGAAGGGGGCCTCTGCGGCTGAGTCGTCGTCGTCGGGGCTGGC
>CALCXL010000272.1 GCA_937907595.1 uncultured Pseudomonadota bacterium | reverse complement strand
GCTGACGGACACCAACCTGCGCTCGGTGGAGTCCGAGGCCCTGCGCTCCCACCTGCACATGTTCCGGCAGGCGCCGCGCAGCCGGCAGGGCATCTTCAAGGCCGCCGTGGAGGCCTACGAGGCGATCCACGAGTTCGTGTACGGCAGCGGCGTCATCGAGCGCTACCGCTTCTCCGCGCAACGCCCATCGTCCCTGGCGCTGGAGGTGCGCAAGGACCTGGTCTGGAAGTTCGACAAGGAGGGCTGGCCCGACGGCCCCGTCGACGGGCAGGTGGACCACATCGCCGAGCGGGTCGGCGCGGCCTTGCAGACCTACTACGCGGAGGACCGGGGGGTCTGGGACTGAGGAGGCGCGGGGACGCCGGTTGGAGCGCCCTTCAGGGCCTCAGGGGGCGACGGCGAGCAGCGTCTGGCCGCGGCGGACGGCGGGCATGTGCGCGGGTCCGGGGCCGCGGCGGCGCTCCCAGTCGCGGGCGCCGGCCACGATGCCGCCCCGAAACAGCTGGGGGCAGCTCGTCACCAGGGTGGCGAACTCGGCGCGGGTCCCGTTGAAGCCGCCATCGCGGGCTTCATCGTAGGCATGGCGAAAGCGATCAGCAGTCACAGCGGCTTCCTCTTCAGACGCTGGGAGTTTACGCCAGGGTGATCGTCGCGCAAGGAAAAAGTCCCAAGATCTCACCGATCTTCCGGAGGGTAATGCTTGTAGGTTCGCAGCGTTTGCCCCGCGGGATCCGCAATCGATCGACGTCGCCCCGGCGGGCGGATCCTTGGGGCCTCCCCGAGCCCGGGTGCGGGGGCACACGCAAGCGGGATCCGGCACCACAAAGGGGGTCGGTCCACCCTCTTTCCTGCTCAACCCCTGGGCCGGACCGTCGATGAAGACCCCGTGACCGGCGCAGAACTCCCATGACCGACCCTCCCCCGCCCGGCCCCCGGCGCCGCCGATGATCGGTCCCCTGGCCAACGCTGCCAGCGGCCTGTTCGCCCAGAGCCGTCGGCTGGAGGCGGGCGCGAGCAACATCGCCAACGCCTTCACCCCGGGCTACGCCCCCCAGGAGGTCGCGTTGCAGGAGGGCCCCGGCGGCGGCGTGGTGGCCCAGGTCCTGCCCCCCAGCCCCAGCGAGCCTGCGCCGCAGGTGGACATCGCGCACGAGCTGGTCGATCGCCTCTCCGCCAGCCGCGCCTACGAGGCCAACCTGACGGTGATGAAGGCCGAGACCGAGCGCCTGGACGCGCTCTTCGACGCCATCGGCTGATCCGGCCCCCGCCGCTCGATCGCCTGGGCGCCGGCCTCCCGCGCCCCGCCCTTCACGCGCGCGCGCGGCTCATCCTGGCCGCCCTCCCTCCCCGTCGAGGCCGCCGTCCCCCCGGCATCCCATCCCGCCGTCGCGGCATCCGTTCCGTGGGGGCTTGCGCGCGCCGCAAAACCATGTAGATTTCCCGCGCCGCATAAAATCCGCATAAGGCGCATACCCCGGCGGCGCACCACGAAAGCAGAGACGACCATGCCGAAGACCGACGTCAAGAAGGTGGTCCTGGCCTACTCCGGTGGGCTGGACACGTCCGTGATCCTCCGTTGGCTGCAGGACGAGTACCAGGCGGAGGTCGTCACCTTCACCGCGGACCTCGGTCAGGGCGAGGAGCTGGAGCCCGCGCGCAAGAAGGCGGAAGCCTGCGGGATCAAGGAAATCTACATCGACGACCTGCGCGAGGAGTTCGTGCGGGACTACGTGTTCCCCATGTTCCGGGCCAACGCGGTCTACGAGGGCGTCTACCTGCTGGGCACGGCCATCGCCCGCCCCCTCATCGCCAAGCGGCAGATCGAGATCGCCCGGGAGACCGGCGCGGACGCCGTCTGCCACGGCGCCACGGGCAAGGGCAACGACCAGGTGCGCTTCGAGCTTGGCTACTACGCCCTGGAGCCCGGCATCAAGGTGATCGCGCCCTGGCGCGAGTGGGGCCTCACCAGCCGCGAGAAGCTGATCGAGTACGCCGAGCAGCACGGCATCGCCGTCGCCACGGACAAGCGGGGGGAGGCGCCCTTCAGCGTCGACGCCAACCTCCTGCACACCTCCTCTGAGGGCAAGCTGCTGGAGAACCCCGCCACGGAGGCCCCGGAGTACGTCTACTGCCGCTCCGTCTCCCCCGAGGCCGCGCCCGACGTGGCGACCTACCTGGAGATCGAGTTCGAGAAGGGCGACCCCGTGGCCGTCAACGGCGTGCGGCTGTCCCCGGCGAGCCTGCTGGCGAAGCTGAACGAGATCGGCGGGGCCAACGGCGTCGGCCGCATCGACCTGGTGGAGAACCGGTTCGTGGGCATGAAGTCCCGCGGCGTCTACGAGACCCCCGGCGGCACGATCCTGCTGCACGCACACCGCGCCATCGAGTCCCTGACCCTGGACCGCGGCGCCGCGCACCTCAAGGACGACATCATGCCGCGCTACGCGGAGCTGATTTACTTCGGCTACTGGTTCAGCCCCGAGCGGCTGATGCTGCAGGCGCTCATCGACCAGAGCCAGGAGAAGGTGTCCGGCCACGTCCGCCTCAAGGTCTACAAGGGCAACGTGAGCCTGGCCGGCCGCTGGTCGCCCTACACGCTGTACTCCGAGGAGCACGTGACCTTCGAGGAGGACAGCGTCTACGACCAGCGCAACGCCGAGGGCTTCATCAAGCTCAACTCCCTGCGGCTGCAGATGATGAACCGGCGGGACCGCCGCACCTCCTGATCCCCCGGCGCCCCGGTCCTCTGCGGGGGGCCGGGGCGCGTCGATCCCACGACCCGGCCTTCGCTCCCGCCGGGCCGCCTCCCTGCCCGTCGCTGCTACCCTCGGGGCATGTCGGAAGATCGGCGTCGGCCGCGGGTGATGTGGTTTGCGCTGCCGTGGTTGGCCATCGCGCTGCCGCTGCTCACGTCCCTGCGCCTGCGCTGGGAGTTCGCCCTCTCCAGCGACGCGGCCTTCGACGGCGCCCTGGCCCTGGCGGACGTCGGCGGCCCCTACCTCGCCCTGCTCTGCCTGTGGTTCGGCCTGCGCCCCGAGCGGCGTCCGCACGGCGCCTCGGTGCTGGATCAGGGCGCCCGGCTCTTCCTCGCCCTGCTCGTGGTCGCGGTGATCGCCATGGCCCTGCTCCTGCCCTTCGACCTGGAGAGCACGCACGGGCCGTGGCGGCGGCTGCTGGCCTGGCTGGGCGCGGTGGGGGCGCCGGTCTGGGCGTCGGCGCTGCTGCTGCGGGAGCGGGGGGCGTCGCGCTGGCTGGCCGCGCGCTGGGCGGTGGGGCTGGTGGCGCTGCTGTTGGGCGGGTCCGTCGCCGTGGGCTCCTTCCTGCTGCTGGACCCCTGGGCCCAGCTCCTGCCGGTGTCGACGGCGGGGCTGGTGGCGGCCGGTGGCTGCGTCGTCGCCTCCTGGGAGCGGGTGACTGCGAGCACGCGGGCGGTGCTGGTGTCCACGGCGGCGGCCAGCCTGGGCCTGGCGATGTTGACGGCCTGGC
>CALCXL010000271.1 GCA_937907595.1 uncultured Pseudomonadota bacterium | reverse complement strand
CCGAGTCGTCGTCGTCGTCCGCCGAGTCGTCGTCGTCCGCCGAGTCGTCGTCGTCGTCCGCCGAGTCGTCGTCGTCGTCCGCCGAGTCGTCGTCGTCGTCGGCCGAATCGTCGTCGTCGGCCGAATCGTCGTCGTCCGGCGCGGTGTCGTCGTCGTCCGGCGCGGTGTCGTCGTCGTCCGGCGCGGTGTCGTCGTCGTCGACCGTGTCGTCGTCGTCGGTGCCGGCGGAGTCGTCGTCGTCGCCGGTGGGGCAGCCGACCAGGGCCACCGCAAAGATCGAACAGAACATCAGGTACAGGAACGTGCGCAGCATGGAACCTCCTACAGACCGCGCCCGTGCTGGGCCCGGCTCCTCACCCCAAGCATGCCCGCTGCGCCGCCCATCCCGAAGGGTCGGGCGCCAAACGACCCGACCGCGGGCCGGGCGTGACTCCCCCCAAGCCGCGTGGGAAACTGCCCCATGCTCATCGATCCCGCCCTGGTCCTGGCCGCCCTCGCCCGCACCCCCCTCTTCGCCCGCCTGGACGACGAGGCCCTGGAGCGGCTGCTGGAGGTCATCGACCTGTACCGGGTGCCGGAGGGGCACACCCTCTTCGCCGAAGGGGCCGACGGCGACGCCCTCTACGTCCTGCTGACCGGCCGGATCTCCATCCGACGGGCCCTGGCCCGGGGCGGCTTCCACGAGCTTGCAGAACTGGGCGAAGACGCGGTGTTCGGGGAGATGGCGATCCTGGACGGCGCGCCGCGCATGGCGTCGGCCTTCGCGGTGCAGGAGTGCATCGTGGCCGGGCTGTCCCGCGCGACCTTCGAGCGGCTGGCCTCCGCGCAGGACCCCCTGGTGCAGGTCCTCCTGCGCGCCATGGCCGGCGTCCTGTGCAGCCGCCTGCGGGAGGTCACCCACGTGCTGCAGGGCATGGTCGACTTCGAGCAGAACCCCTCGGGCCCGGAGAACCTGGTCAGCGCCCTGGCGCAAGGCATGGTCTGGAACTGACCCCGGACCGGGCATCCTCGGGCGCGAAGCCCGACCCCGGCGGCGGGATCAGAGCCGCGGGAAGGGCCCCAGCCAGCCCGTCATGCTGCGCGGGTCGGCGCCCTCCACCTGATCGGCCCACCAGGGATCGCCCCAGGAGTTGAAGGGGTCCTGCACGGACACGGTGATGTAGCCGCGCCCGCCCACGTCCGGGTACCACTGCAGGCCGGCGACCTCCCCGCCCAGGGCACCGTGAGCACCCGCTGCAGGGAGCCGTTGGCGACGTCGAGGGCCCACAACGCGTTGTTGTCGTGGGCCGACGTGTCCTCGGCGATGAGCAGCAAGCCGGCCTGGGGCACGAACTCCAGGTTGTCCGGCCCGGCGATCGCCTCCAGGTCGCAGGTGTTGTGCTCCAGGGCGCCGCTGTACTCCTTCGGCTCGCCGGCCGTCACCGCGTCGACGCGCCCGGCCACGAACGCGCTGTCGATGGGCTGCCCCGTCGAGTCCACCGCCGTGCCCAGGGACATCCCCCAGACGACCCCGCAGGGGTTCGGGGGCAGGCGGATGTGGTCCGGTCCGCCCGCATCCCAGGTGGGGTCCGCCTCCAACATGCCCCGCTGGATGCGGGAGATGGCGGCGAAGAGCCGGGGGGTCGCGGGGTCGAAGGCCAGGCCCTCGGCCTTGCTGAACTCCGTGGTGGCGCCCAGCAGCGCGGCGTAGCGCCGGGTCTCCAGCCGGGAGGCGGCCAGCTCCGCGCCGGGCACGACCTTGAGGCACTCGTGCTTCCAGGCGGTGTTGACGCTGCCGAAGCCCTGGGGGCAGAGCCCCTCCACCGGCTCCACCCGCTCGAACAGGTCCTCGAAGCGGGGCTTCCGGGCCAGCCAGGGCGCGATCTGCGCCTCCGACGCCCGGCCCAGCGCCACCCAGACCAGGGCGCCCAAGGCCCCGTCGGGCCCGGCGCCCCAGCGGGCCGCGTACAGCTCGCCCACGCTCAGGTCGCCGGCCACGTCGGCCACGAAGAGGAAGAAGCCGCCGTTGTTGCCGTCGTCGCTGAGGTAGACGGTGCGGCCGTCGGGCAGGACCTTCGCCAGCTCGTGGCTGAAGCGCCCCATCGCCGTGCGCTTGGTGACCAGGGTGGCGCCCTCGGGGTCCAGCACCAGGACCTCGTCGACCCAGCCGAAGTTGTAGGGGTCGACCCCCCGCAGGCTGCCGCCGAACAGCGCCGCCATCGCGTTCCAGTCCTGGTGGTTGCCGGGGTCGGTGCCGTCCTCGGCCAGGCGGCTGGCGTCGACCTCGTACTCTTCCGCCGCCAGGTGGCTCCCCCAGGGGGTGTCCTCGCCCGCGCAGAAGAGGTTGCCGCCGCCCACGGAGGCCAGATCCACCGGCGACGTCGACGCCAGCGTGAGGATCCCCTCGTCGTCCTGCTCCACCCGGCTCAGCTGCAGGACGCCCGGCTGGCACTCGCCGTGGCTCACCGACCACCAGGAGCCCTCCGCCTGGATGAGGGAGGCGCCGTCCAGGCTGTTGCAGAGGCGCGGGCCGGACGCGTCGGTGAGGGGTTGGCCCCGCAGGTCGCGCATCTGGCCGAATACCTGACCGTCGACGACGTCTCCGGGGCGGGCGAAGGCGTGCAGGGCGATGGGGAAGCGTCGACCCCGCCAGCGCGCCTCCTGGCTGACGATCAGGCGGCTCTTGTCCGCCATCGACGTCGGCACGTCCACACCGGAGAAGGCCAGGCCGGGCAGGGCGCGGCGGGTGCCGGCCACCGCCGCCAGGGCGACGAAGACGGCGACGCCGATCGCGAGCAGGATCGTTCGCTTCACTGGGTGGGGCTCCGCAGTTCGGACCGTCAGCGTAGCGGCTTCGATGCACCTCTGCGCCCGTCCCGGGGCACCCTGATGCCCCAAACCTCAACCTTTGGCGAGTGCCCCTCACGCGCGCGCGCTCGTCTCCGATCCCCGCCGCAGTGGTACCCTCCTGCGATCCTCTCGGGAGTGTCTGTCGTGAAGCTGAGCGCCGCCCTGTTCCTGGTCCTGACCCTGGCCCTGTCGGCCTGTTCTTCGGACGACGTGGCCCCGGCCACCGCCTTCGTCATCACCAGCCTGGACCAGCGCATCGGCGGGCCGGCGTCGGACACCGACGTGGGCGACATCGCCATGGAGAACAGCGAGGTCCGCATCGGCATCCTGGGCGATCGCTGCGAGGGCGAGGGCGAGTGGAAGCGCAACTGCTCGTCGCCGGGCCCGGGCATGTTCAGCGGGTCGATGGTGGACCTGGACCTCAACCGCCGCGACGGCCGCTACGACAAGGGGCAGGGCGTGGAGGCGTTCGCCGAGCTGTTCGCGTCGGTGAACCTGGACATCACGGAGACGCGCACGGTCGACATCCTGGCCGACGGCGCCGACGGCGGGCCCGCGATCGTTCGCTCCCAGGGCCCCGCGGGCAACTACATCTCCTACATCGAGCTGCTCAGCAGCTTCCTGGACCTGCCCCGCTCCTGGCAGATCACCGACTACATCCTGGAGCCCGGCGACCGCTTCCTCACCCTGCGCACCCACGCCATCGTGGCCGCGGAGGACGTCAACGGCGCCCTCATCCAGCCCGATCGGGACCCCTGCGGCGGCTGGACCCAGGGCGACGACGGCCTGCCCTGCGACGGTCAGCTGCTGGTCCCCTCCCCCGGCACACTGCAGCTGGTCGACGGCATCAACAGCCAGGGCATCCAGCTGGGCGACTTCTTCTTCGCCGGCGGCGACGTGGACATCTTCGTGCCGACCATCGGCTTCGACGAGGGCCTGCACGTCAACCAGTTCTTCCTGGACGGCAACAACTCCATCAGCGACCCCTTCACCTTCCCCTTCGTGGCCGCCACGGGGAACGGCGTGTCCTACGCCATGGGCAACGGGGCGATGCTGTCGGCGCCGCTGTTCACGTCCTCGTTGACCGCGGTGTTCGGCGGCGGCGTGACCCCGGAGGTGGACGCCAACGGCGACCCCATCCCCCTGCCCGTCGACTTCCAGCTGAGCTACGAGCGCTACATCGCCGTGGGCCAGGGCGACGTGGGATCGGCCCTGGACGCGCTGTTCGACGCCTACGTCAAGAACGGCGTGGCGGTGGACCTGGGCACCCTGACCGGCCGCGTCCTGGAGGAGACGACGATGGACCCGCTCAGCGGCGTCGACGTCATCGTCTACCGCAACACCGGCGCGGCGCGGGACGAGCACGGCCTGCCTCCGGACGAGGACATCTACTCGCAGTTCCGCACGGACATCGGCCAGGACAGCGTGGCCGACGGCAGCTTCGGTGGGCGCCTGCCCGCGGGCGACTACCTGCTGGTGGCGAAGACCCCCGAGC
>CALCXL010000270.1 GCA_937907595.1 uncultured Pseudomonadota bacterium | reverse complement strand
TGCAGTCGGGGCTGCCGTCGCCGTCCGCGTCCGGCGCGCCGTCGACCAGGGAGCCGTCGCAGTCGCTGTCGATGGCGTCGCAGAGCTCGGGCGCGCCGGTGTAGATGGCCGCGTCCGCGTCGTCGCAGTCGGTCGCGTCCGGGTCGCCGTCCTGGTCGTCGTCGAGGTCGTTGCAGTCGGGGTCGCCGTCGCTGTCGAAGTCCGTGAACTCGTCGACCAGCGAGCCGTCGCAGTCGCTGTCGATGGCGTCGCAGGACTCGGGCGCCCCGGTGTAGATGGTCGCGTCCGCGTCGTCGCAGTCGGTGGCGTCGGTCTCCCCGTCGCCGTCGTCGTCGTCGTCGTTGCAGTCGGGGTCGCCGTCGCCGTCCAGGTCGGCCTCGCCCTCCACGAGGTCGCCGTCGCAGTCGCTGTCGATCGCGTCGCAGGACTCGGGCGCGCCGGGGTAGATGGTGAGGTCCAGGTCGTCGCAGTCGCCGTCGGTGGGGGCGAAGCCGTCGCCGTCCTGGTCGTTGAGGCTCAGGGGGACCAGGGGGATGTCGAAGACCGTGCCCTCGCCGTGGTCGCCCGTGCCCAGGACCGGGTCGAGCAGCGCGCCCTGCCCGCCGCCGACCACCAGGCCGCCCGACGAGGAGACCGCGCCGAAGTCGACGTCGTCCAGCACCGTCACCTGCACCGACGAGCCCACCGCCGGGGTGGCGCCGTGGGTGAAGATCACGCGGACGGTGTCGTTGGCGCCGGGCTGGCAGCCGTAGACGAAGTAGGCGTGCGCGGCGACGTGGGTGGTGGTGAGCTCCGTCACGCCGTCGTTGGCGCCCAGGACCCCGCCGTAGGGGGCGTCGCCGGGGTAGCCGAAGGGCACGCCCGTGTCCCAGGGGCCGCTGCAGCCGGGCGAGGGGTCCCAGCCGAAGGCCGCGTCCCGGGGCCCGGTGTGCACGCTCTCCACCAACAGCACCTCGAAGTCCGCCGCCACGCCCACGAAGTCCAGCTCGAAGGCCAGGGCGCCCAGGCCCGAGGGGTTGCCGAGGTCCCGGTCCCCGCCGTAGCCCAGCATGATCGCCTGGACGTTGACCTCCGGGCCCAGGCCCCAGGGCCCCAGGTCCATGGACTCGTGGAACAGCTCCCGGGAGAGCATGAGGTCGGTGTCGGAGCTCGCCGTCGACGTGCCGTCCCAGTTGGCGTCCTGCTGGACGACGACCTGGGCGAAGGCGGGGACGGGGAGCAGGAGACTGAAAGCGATCGCGAATCGGAGCATGCGGCCCTCCGCGGGGGAGGATACGTCAGCGCGGGCCGATCACGGTCGGGCGAAGGCGGTCCAGCGCTCCTCGGACAGGAAGATCGGGCCCACGCCGCTCCCCGTCAGCCAGTGGCGGTGCCCCGTGATCCCCCGCGCCGGGCGCGCGTTGTCGACGACGCCGAGCAGCTCCAGGACGCCCTCCCGCACCGCTGCGACGACCGCGCGGGGCTGGTTGGATCCGTCGACGAAGACGAGGTGGGGGCCGAAGGTCATGGTCATGGGGTGGGCGGCGAAGGGCAGCGACGACCACGGGGGGACCGGCCGATCCGGGGCGACGAAGGCCGCGTGCGCACCGTTGGAGAGCACCACGCCGCCAAAGGCCGCGCAGCCCAGCACCCGCTCCTCGGGCTCCAGCACCGCCAGGGGCGCCCAGCGCTGCCCGCTGAAGGCGTCGACCACCTGCACCTGGCCGCCGCCCACCGCCAGGAAGAGGCGGGCGCTGCCGATCCACTCCACCCGCGCCTCCAGGCTCCACGGGGTTGCGTGCGCCCCCACAAACTCCACCGTGCCCTGCGCGCTGCGGCACCAGCCCCCGGGCAGGGCCGGCGAGGTGGCGCGCTCCTGCGGATCGGCGATCAGCGCCCCGTCGCTCGTTCGCCGACGTTCGACGCAGCGCCGGTCGGGCCCCAGCAGCTCCACCTCGTCGGCCCCCAGCGACAGCAGCCAGGACTCCTGCCCCCCCGCCGGCCAGCGATCCGGGCTGCGCCAGAGCAGCGCCCCGTCGGCGTCCCGGGCGGTCAAAGGCACGACGTCGCCCCGATCGTCCCGCTCCTCCACCGACAGCCAGCCCCCCGGCACCGGCCACAGCTCGCCCCCCTGCCCGGCCGTGGAGAAGCCCGGGGAGCCGTCGCCGGGCAGGAGCTGACTGCGCCCCACGCCCCCCGCCGTCGGCCGCCAACGCAGGACCACGCCGTCCTCCAGGCGCTGCACCAGGGCGCGGCAGTTGGGGGGGCGATCGGTCCACTCGTCGAAGGAGCCGTCGGCCCCAGCCCGGTACAGCGGCCCCCCGTGCGGGCTCGACGTCCCCCAGAAGCCGCCGCCCAGGGGCTCCAGGATCGAGTCGCCACGCCAGACCGCGCGGGGCTTTTCCCCCGGGGCCCAGAGGAAGACGTGCCGGCGGGGGGCCACCAACAACGAGCGCCCCACCGCGTCCACCGACGCGCCGTAGGGCTCCAGCCCCGGCTCCGGGGAGTCCACCTGGTCGACGAATGCCGCTGGGCCCAGGTCCCGCCGGTGCAGTTCCTCGCGCCCCAGGAGGGCGACCCCGCGCACCAGGAGGCCGAAGACGTGGTCGTTGCGGGGCCCCTCCAAGGCCGACAGCGCCCGCGCCCAGGCCCCCAGATCGGCGTGGTGCGATCGGCAGAGCTCCCCCCAGGGCCGGGCGTCGTTCACGGGCACGGCCAGGGCGTCGTCGACCAGCAAAGGCAGGATGCGGGCCACGTCGCCCCCCCGCGCCGCCTCCACCACGTCGCCGGGCACGAAGTGGCTCCAGGCCCCGCCCCGCTCCATGTCGATGCGGAACGTCTCCCCCCCGCACGCCGCGCAGAGGAAGAGGCTGGCGATGCCGCAGGGCAGGCGATCGCCGGCAGGGCAGGAGGGGCAGGGAGCGATCATGGAGCGGATCCTACGCGCACGGGCCCCGCCGCCGTCCTGCTTTGCCCACAGGATCGCCCGGATCGCGTGCTAGCTTCCGGGCCCCTTTGGAGAGAACCGGGTGCATCGACTCTGCCTGCTGCTGGCCTTGATCCTCCTGCCCGCCTGCGCCGCTCCTTCGGGGAACGACGACGACGACTCGGCGGCCGCGGACGACGACGACTCCACCCCGGAGCCCACCGAGGGCCGGCTGGTGATCTCCTTCCGCATCGACGAGGACTGGTTCAACGCCATGGACGAGCCCGCGATCGGGCCCTTCGCGGGCACGATCTTCGACAGCGAGGACGTCACCGGCGTGGGCCCCGACGACGAGGCCCGGGAGTACGGCGACGTCTATGTGAAGGAGGTCGACCTGACGGACGGCGACTTCACCACGGAGGTCCTGGTCACCACCGACCTGCTGCCGGCGACCTGGGTGACGATCCTCGGCTTCCTGGACTCCGACGGGAACTCCACCCCCGAGGACGGCGGCCCGGACGACGGGGACCCCGTCACCCTCCCCAATTCCAACGAGTTCCTGGTGGTCGCCGGTGAGGACACCGCGGCCGAGGTCTACTTCGGGTTCCTGAACCCGTGATGGAGGCGCCCATGCGCACGATCCTGCTCGCCCTCTGCTGCGCTCCCCTGCTGGCCTGCCCCGCGGTGGAAGAGACCCCCGACGACGCCCCGGACGACCTGCGTCGCGACTTCCCCACCGCACCCGAAGGCGCCTACGTCATCGAGTCCCCCGACTACGTCATCCCCGCCGGCACCGAGCGGCAGTGGTGCACCGTCACGACCTACGAGGGCGACGACGTCGGCATCGCGGCCCAGTACAACTACCAGTCGAAGAACGGGCACCACGTCACCATCTTCGGCACCACCGAGCCGGTGCGGAACCTGCCCGACGGCGAGGTCTGGGACTGCACGGAGACGGAGGACCTGAACATGTCGTCCATGGAGCCGATCCTCATCGGCGGCTCCATCGCCTACGACGACGAGGGCGTGATCAACGAGTACGAGCTGCCCGAAGGCTTCGCCGCGCCGCTCAAGGGCGGCCAGCGCATCATCCTGCAGTCGCACTACCTCAACGTCACCGAGCGGGACATCCTGGTGCGCGACGTCGCCCAGTTCGTTCTGGTGCCCGAGGACACGGTGACGACCTGGACCGCCGCCTTCGTGAACACCGTCACCAACTTCACGATCCCGGCCAACACGCCCGAGTACACCCTCAGCTTCGACTGCGACTTCGAGGACGAGTACAGCCTGCTCTTCCTGGGCGGCCACCTGCACGAGTGGGGCAAGTCCTTCAAGACCGAGCGCACCAACGCCAGCGGCACGTCGACCATCTACGAGGTGCCCGAGTGGGAGCCGGTCCTGCGCGACTCGCCCACCTACGTCGAATACGAGCGCGACGAGTTCAACTTCGGCCCCGACGACACCTTCACCACCACCTGCACCTGGTTCAACGGGGGGGACACGGACATCGGGTTCCCGCAGGAGATGTGCGTGACCTTCGGCATGGCCTACCCCACCCGGGTGCCGGTGATCTGCGACCCCAGCTGAGCGGCCGACCGCGCTGAAGACCGCCCCTACTCGGGCGGGTTCACGCTGACCTCCACCAGGTTCCAGGTGTTGGCGCCGTGGTTGTGCAGGTGGAAGAGGGCGATGGAGCCCTCGGGCAGGTCCTGCTGGAGGGTGTGCTCGGCGAGGATCATCTCCGCGTCGCCGGGGATGGCCACCTCCACGTCGAAGACCGTCAGCCCGTCGATCTGCAGCGCGGCGTGGGCCGTCGCCGGGTCGAACTGCACCAGGTCGAAGTGCCACAGCCGGAACTGCAGCTCGTCGCCGATGCGCGCCTCGGCGATCGTCGGCTGCTGCAGCTCCAGGTAGTTGCAGTCGTCGGTGTTGACCTCCAGGGAGGCCTCCCCGCCCGTCGTCTCCCGCGACCAGGACAGGGCCGAGCAGTCGATGGGATCGGGGGCGTGCTCCGGCCAGGGATGCAGGGTCGCGGGCTCCCAGTCGGCGTGATCGAGCAGGGGCCCGGG
>CALCXL010000269.1 GCA_937907595.1 uncultured Pseudomonadota bacterium | reverse complement strand
AGGAGATCCGCCCCGACGCCGTCCAGTAGCCGGGCCGCCCTCGCCGCTCCGCCCTGGTCCCGCGCGCGCCGCCGCCCTCAGCGCCCCAGCGCGAACCAGAGCACCGCCAGCGCCAGCACCGCCGCGGCGGCGACGACGTACCACCACACCGGCGACTCGGGCGGCGGGGTGCGGCGCACCTCGGCGAAGGGGTTGGGGCCCGGCGGCGGCGTGGAGGCACCCCCCGACGTGTCGGCCCCCTCCAGGACGATCCCCGTGATCTCGGTGTCGGGGTAGAGATTGGGCACGCCGCGGCTGATCTCCGTGGTGTCGAAGCGCCGGGAAGGTGCGTCCAGGGGCTCGGGGTTTCGGGGCGGCGGGCGCTCCTTCGGTGGCGGGGCGGCCTGCGCTCGCTGCGGGGGCTCCGGTGGGGTGGGCGCCGCGGCTTCTTGCGAAGCGCTGCCCGTCGACTGCGCGCGCTCCGTCCTCGTCGCCAGCGTCGCGTGCTCGCCGCTCACCGATCGCAGGATCTGCCCCGCGTCCAGGGCCGCGCCGCTCAGGCCCACGTGCTCCTCGAAGGACTCCCACTCGGCCCGCTCGGTGTCCGTGTCCTCGTCCGGTCCGTCCAGCACGCCCCGCGCGAAGGCCTCCAGCGAGGGCCCGTCCATCGCCGCCTCCAGCAAGGGGCGCAGCGCCTGCTCCAGCTCCAGGCCCCGGGAGAAGCGCTGCGCCGGGTCCGCCCGGAGGCAGCGCCGGATCACCGCGCCCACCCCGGGCACAAGCTCCTCCACGCTCTCAAAGAGGCCCGGCCGGGCCAGCGTCCGCTCGATGGAGACCACCATCGACATGACCTCGATGAGCGACGTCGCCGCGAAGAGCCGCTCGCCGGCCAGCATCTCGTACAGCAGCACGCCCAGGCCGAAGAGGTCCGAGCGGCCGTCCAGGGGCTGCCCCCGCGTCTGTTCGGGCGACATGTAGCGCGGGGTGCCGCGCGTCTCGCCGTCGGCGGTGGTCAGGCCGGTGACGATCGCCGCCTTGGCGATGCCGAAGTCCAGCAGCCGCGCCCGCCCGCCCCGCTCCAGCAGCACGTTGGCGGGCTTCACGTCGCGGTGCACCACCGGGGTCGGCCCGTCCTCGTCCTGCAGGTGGTGGGCGTGGTCCAGGGCGGAGGCCAGCTGCGACGCGATCGTCAGGGCGACCCGCGGCGGCAGCGCGCCCCAGTGGTCCAGGATGCTGGCCAGATCGACCCCGTCCACCAGGTCCAGGGCCAGCCAGGGCACGCCCTGGTGCTCGCCGTACTCGCGGGTGGGCACGATGCTCGGGTGCTGCAGCAGGCGCCCCAATTGGGCCTCCTTGCTCAGCACCTTCTGGAAGGTGTCGTGGTCGGGGCCGGTGGCGGGTCGGATGACCTTGAGGGCCAGGCGCTCGCCGCCGCGCGTGGCCTCGAAGACGCGGCCCATCGAACCCTGGCCCAGGATGCGGACCAGCTGAAAGGGGCCGAAGGCGGTGGGCAGATCGCTCGCCCGCAGCGCCTCCAAGCGGAATGCCTCGTCCATCGACCCTCTCGGTCAGCCCCCCCGGGCACCCTACAGCCGACGCGGCACCGGCGCGACAACGCCCCGGGCGCGTCCCTCGACGATCAGCCCAGCGAGGTCGCCAGCTCGGCCAGCCGCTCGGCGCCGCCGGCGAACACCGACTGCCCGTCGCCCACCACCACGGCCTCCAGGCCCGGGAGCGCTGCCAGCCGCCGCACGCTGGCCAGGGCCGCGCTCCGGTCGCTCAGCTTGGGATCGGGCAGCAGGTTGAGGGCGCCCGCTCGCTGCCCGCGCACCAGGTCGCCCGTGATGAGCGTGTCCCCGGGCTCCAGCAGGAAGGCCAGCTCTCCCGGCGTCTTGCTGCCATGCAGGGCCAGGCAGGTCACGCCGAAGTCCAGGCGGTCGCCGTCGTCCAGCCACAGCCCCACGGGCAGGCCCGCGAACTCCGGCTGGCCCCGGTCGCCCGTCGGGGCCCCCACCCGCGCATCCCAGCGGTGGGTGAAGTCGGCGGCCGCGCGCACGTGGTCGGAGTTGGTGATCAGCACCCAGGCCACGCCGCCCAGGGCGTCGATGTGGGCGGCGTCGTGCTCGTCCACCGGCATGGGGTCGAAGGCGATGTTCCCCCCGGGCCGCACCAGCAGCGTGCCGTTGAAGTCGACGTTGCGGGCGCGGTCGAAGGCGGACCATCCGAAGAGGTCGGGGCGGTGCAGGGACTTCATCAGGACTCCGGATCGGGGGACGGCGGAGGATAGCCGCGGTCCGGGGGCTCCGCAGAGGCGCGCCATCTCGGGACCCAGAATCAAACGATTCCAGGTGCTTGGCGTCCGTCGAAAGAGCTTTGAAAACAAAGTTGGATCCCGGCCGAAGCGGCAATACAGTCCCCCCGCTCCCCGAGGGGATGCCGGTCCGCCTCGTTGCCCGCGTTCTCGGAACAACGCGATTCGGACCACTTGAGGAGGCAGCCATGCGCGCTGCACAACGACCCCTGATGCTCTCCCTGTTCCTGCTGGCCCTCTCGGCCTGCTCGCCCGACGCGGGCCAGGACCACGCCGGCCCCAGCACCGTCGCTTCGGACACCCTGCTCTTCGACCACTCCACCGTGCTGGGCATGCTGCGCCTCAGCAACGACGCGGCCTCGGACCTGACCTTCCTCATGGACGCGGTCGGGGTGGCCAACGCGCCCGCCGACGCCATCGTGCGGCACCGTCAGGGCGACGACCGCGTCGACGGCACCTGGGACGACGACCCCTTCGACGACGGCTTCGAGCTCAGCGACCTGGTGGACGTCGACGCCGACGCCCTGCACGCCCTGGCCACCGCCGCCCACGCCCTGGACCTCTGCCCCGACCTGGTCCTGGAGGGCGTCGACTTCACCCGCGCCCAGCTCGAGGCCGCGCTGCTGCTGGCCAACACCGCGCCCCTGGCCCAGCTGGACGGCGCCCTGGACTCCCGCGCCGCCGAGTCGCTGGTGGTCGGCCGCCCCTACGACTCGATCTTCGACGTCGCCGAGCGCCCCCGCATGGGCCCCGCCTCCCTGGAGGACCTGCGCGACTTCGCGTCGGAGTGGCTGGACGACGCCGACGGAACCTCCGGCGGCTGAGCCGCTCTGGGGCGCGTCGATCGTCGCCTGAGAGGCCCCCGGAGCGGAGCCGTCTGCCCCGCTTCCCTGGCGGCATGTCCCTTCAGGGCGCAGAATCCCCCCCGATGCCCTCCTCCCGCCCCGCCGACCACCCCGCCCACGGGGTCGCCCACCTCTTCGTGCCCGGCAACGCCGACTCGTTGGTGGCGGCCGCGGCGTTTGTGCGGCGGGCCGGTGGATTCGGCTGGGTGACGCTGGCCCGGGAGCACCGCCTGGCGAAGCTCCTGGAGCGTCCGCTCTGCGAGTTCGCGTCGTCGATCTGGTCCCTGGGCTACGCCGGAACCGGCGACCCCCTGCTGCCCGCGGCCCTCAGCGCGCACGCCACCCACCGCCCGGTCTGGTGGATCACGGCCACCACCGGGCGCCTGCTCTCCCTGGCCACCGAAGTGCCGGGCGTGCGCTTCCACAACCTGCCCGGCGGCTCCCTGGTCCCCCAGGTCCTGTCCCTGCAGGAGGAGGCCCGCTCCGCCCAGGACCGCGACTACGAGCGCCTGGGCTACCTGCTGGCCCGCTACCCCGGCGCGGTTCCCACGTCCGACGAGCTGGTGCTCATCAACCGCCTGCACGCCGCGTCGGTGCAGGTGCGCAACCAGGAGCGCTCGGGGGCGACGCTGGTCCGGGAGCTCGCCGCCACCCCCGTCGCCGACTGGACCGGGAGCGCCCTGCTGAGCGAGCTGGCCGCGGCCGGGGAGGATCGGATCCGCCGCAGCCGCGCGGTGCTGGCCGAGACCCCGCCCACCCTGGCCGTGCCCGGCGGGCCCGCGATCTGGGTCGTGCCCTCGGGCCTCATCGACCGCGGCGCCCACGGAAAGGCCCTGGCCGCCCGCTCGTTCGCCCGCTCGCAGCCCACGGTCTTGATCGAGGAGGTCCGCCGCGGCAAGTGGACCAAGGCCTGGGTGGTGCTGCCGGCCGAGGGCGTGGACCTCTGGCCCTGGCTGATGAACGAGGCCGCCCGCTTCTCCCGTGACTTCTCCTACACCGGGCTGCGCGGGGCGGGCGCGATCCCGGCGGGCCAGGAGCAGGAGTTCGCCGACGCCATCTGGCCGGTGCTCGAACGTCCGCCAGAAACCGCGTGAAGTCGGTGGGTTGACGCATACAGGCCGATGATCCTGGGTGTTTCCGACGGAATGATCGGTGGGCGTCGCCATTGCGGCGTCGCGGAAACCCCGTCCCCAAGATTGTCAAAGGGCAAAATGTCCCAAGTGCGCTGAATCCCGAGGGATCCCTGCCGGGGCAGAGAACCCGCGTACATCGACCTTGTGAGCCCCTCCTGGCCCCCATAGAGTCCCCGGCGAAGGTCGTCGTTCTCTCTCGATCAGCACGTGCGAGGAGGCCGTTCGTTCGCCGGGTCCCGGATTCGTCCGGCCCGGTCTCCGCTGAAGCTTGAGCACGCTCAGGCTCCGGGGGACGAGGTCGCCAACGCGCAGGCTGGGTGAGGCCCCGGGCAATCCACCCGAGGCGAGCGCCATCCTTCACCGATTCGGGCCAGTCGGCCGGCAACCCCATGGTGGGGCTGCCGGCCGACTCTCGTTGGGGTGGCCGGGTCCTCGCTCTCCCCCCCGCGCCCCTCGCCCGCCGCTGACTTTTTGTCACCTGCCTTCGGGGCCGAGGGGGTGCGTTGACAAAAAGTCACGTCCCGGCCCCTGGCGGTTCAGTGGGATCGCTCCCTGGGGCCCCCTCGGGCGGGGGGCTGGCCCTGGCAGGGATCTTGCTGGAATGATGGCCGTCATGATGATCCGACCCCTGTTCCTGCTGATCGCCCTGGGCCTGCTTCCGGCGGGGGACGCGTTGGCGGGCCCGGCCCAGCAGGTCCCCTCCGAGTTCAACGTCGGCGCCGCGCCGTTGGACGTCGCCGTGCTGCCCGGTGCTCGCATCGTGGCCACGTTGATCGATCCCAGCGGCTCCCAGGTGAACTGGATCGACAGCGCCGACTTCGCCGGGGGCGTGCACACCGCGCACCTGACGGCGGTCGACGCCACCTGCATCACCGGCGGCACGCTGGACGGCCTGCCCGTGGCCTTCGTGGGCGGCGAGCAGCTGGACGTCGTTCGCTTCGACACGTCGGTGATCCCGGTGGCCACGGGGTCCGTGGACGCGACCGTGGGCCTGGGCACGGCCGCGTCGCGCGTGGTCTCGCTGGCCTGGTTGCCGAGCCTGGAGGTGCTGATCGCCGCCGACGCCGAGCGCAGCCAGCTTCGCCTCATCGACTTCCGCGGGGCCGAGCCCGTGGTGGACGGCCTGGCCGGATGGCCCATCGACCTGGACTTCGTGCCCGTCGACGTCGCGCTCCTGGCCGACGATCGCGTGGTGGTCGTGGGCGACCGCGAGGGGCAGCCGGTGGTGCGCCGGGTGGACCTGGACACGCTGACCGCCCCCGCCGTGGAGGGCAACGACGTCCTGAGCGCGGGCTTCGACGGCGCCGCGGTGGCCGTGACCAGCGACGGGGACGGCGACGCCTACGTCCTGGACGCGGCCGGCGGGGTCTGGCTCATCGGCTCAGAGCCCTCCACCGGGGACGACGACGACGCGGTGGACGACGACGACGCGGTGGACGACGACGAC
>CALCXL010000268.1 GCA_937907595.1 uncultured Pseudomonadota bacterium | reverse complement strand
CAGCAGGCCCTTGCCGCCGTAGCCCTCGGCCACGTCGTGGTAGTCGGTGCGCCGCAGGACGGTGCCCACGTCGTCGCCCAGGATGACGATCTGGTCGCGCGCGATCTGCTGCCAGGAGGCGTCGGTGCCGATGACCGCGATGGGCGCGTAGCCCAGCCGCCGGTAGGTGTCGAACTCCGCCAGGGAGTACGCGCTGCTGCCGTCGCCGTAGAAGAGCCAGACCTCCGCCTTCGGCCGCACGCTGGCCGCGCCCACCGCGAAGCCGCCGCCCACGCCCAGGGTCCCGAACACGCCCGGGTCCAGCCACGACAGGGGCGCCCGGGGGCGCACGATGTACGCGCCGGTGGCCACGAAGTCCCCGCCGTCCACGATGAGGATCGAGTCGTCGGCCAGCTTCTCCTCGATGCGCAGGAAGAGGTGGATGGGGTCCACCAGCGGGCCTTCGGTGTTGGCCTTGCCGGCGATCTCCGCGTCCCGCGCGTCCTCCTGTTCCTGCAGCGCCGCAAACCAGTCGGCCCGGGCGGGCGGCGCGGCGGCCTTCTCCGCCAGCAGCACCAGGAAGCGCCCGGGGTGCTCCTGCACGGCGATCGTCGGCCGCCGGTTCTTGCGCAGGGCCTCCGCCTCCAGGTTGATGGAGACGAGGGTCGCGTCCTTGTTGATCTTGCGGCCGTAGCCCATGCGGAAGTCGAAGGGGAAGCCCGCGACGATGACGACGTCGGCCTCCCGCAGCGCCTTGCTGCGCTTGTGGCGGAACTGCAGGTCGCTGCTGCGCCCCAGCAGACCGCGGGACGAGCCGCCCAGGAAGACGGGGATGCCCAGGCGCGTCACCGCCGCCGCGAGGTCGTCGGCCTCGGTCGGCGTGAGGTTGACCATGGACTGGTTGCCCACCACGAGCACGGGCTTCCGGGCCCCGGCCAGGGCGTCCGCCACCTGCTGCGCTTGCCGACCGATGCCGGGGCTCAGGGGGTTGGACAGCGAGGGGCGATCGGGCAGGGAGAGGTGCGGCATGTGGAACTGGCGCTTGAGGTAGCCCTGCATGGCCAGGCGCGCGACCTTGCCCACGGGTCCCTTCATGGCCTCCACGCCGCTCTCCTTGAGGTACCACTCCTCCACGATGCCCTCGGGGTACAGCACGTCCACGGGCACCTCGACGAACACCGGCCCGGGCACCCCCTCCTTCGCCACCTTGAAGGCCTTCTCCACCACCGGCCGCAGGTCCTGGACCTTGGTGACGCGCACGCACCACTTGGTCACCGTCTTCATGAGCGACATCTGGTCGATGTCCTGCAGCGCGCCCCGCCCGCGCAGGATCGTGGCCGTGGCGCCGCCGAAGAGCACCAGGGGCTGCTGGGCCATCTGGGCGTTCTTGATGGCGGTGACGGTGTTGGTGACCCCGGGCCCTGCGGTGACGGCGGCGACCCCGGGGATGCCGGTCATGCGCGACGCTGCGTCGGCGGCGAAGGCGGCGGTGACCTCGTCCCGCACGTCGACGATCTTGATGCCGTGCGCCTTCGCGCCGATGAGGATCGGTGAGATGTGCCCGCCGCACAGCGTGTAGACGCACTGGACGCCCTGCTCGGCCAGCAACTCTCCGATGATCGATCCGCCGTGGGGGTGGCTCATGACGCTCTCCTGGGGGGTGGCGGGCCAGTGTGCCTCTTCGCGCCCGGCCTGTGCAGGGGGAGTGCCGATCCTGGCGATCGCGGGCCCCGCCGCCGCCGTCCGCGCCTCAATCGGTGCAGGCGCGCCCGTCGAGCAGCCGCCACTCCACCGTCTGGCGCAGGGCCGGCAGGGTGGGCAGCGCGGCGCGGACCTCGGGGTCCAGGTGACCGCTCCCCACCAGATCGTCCACCACGTCCAGGCCGAAGGGGCGCACGTGCAGGTCCACGGTCACGCGGTCGGGGTTGGCGCCGGGCAGCAGGAACTCGCGGCTGCGGTGGGTCGCGGTGAAGTCGGGGTCCGTGACGTCGTTGGTGATCGCGCCGGGCAGGATCGACGACTCGTAGGAGGCCGCTTCCCAGAACATGTGCACCGGGGCCCCGTCGGCGCCGAAGAGGCGGTCGCCCAGGGTCCACTGCTCCGGGTCGGCCACCGCGCGCACGGCGACGTCGGGCGGCACCACGCCGGTCTGGAACACCTCCACGTCGCCCTCGTACGCGTGCACCTCCACCCAGACCCGCCGGTCCTGGGCGGCGCCGGAGGGGAAGCCGTGGCCTGCGCCAACGTTCTCCAGGTTGACGGTCACCTGGCTCAGGCCGCCCAAGGGCACCACGCAGATCGTCGGCAGGACGGTGCCGTACAGCGCCGACTGCACGGCGTCGCGCTGGGCGTCGATCTCGGGGAAGGGGGTCAGGGCGGTGTCGACGCCGGGGAACATGTGGCTGTGCACGCGGCGGGTGCCCACGCCCTGCACGTCGGCCGCCACCCCGTCCCGGCCGGCCATGTGGCACTACCCGCAGGAGAGCGCCGAGGGGTTGGACGGGTCGGCGAAGAGCGTCTCCTTCCACTCGGCGAACGTCCGCTCCAGGGCGACGCCGGCGGGGGTGACGATGTCGTGGCAGGAGCCGCAGAGGGCCGACGAGTCCAGGGAGCGGCGGTCGTGCAGATCGGAGTGCTGCGAGGGGTGCGCGGCGTTGTCCAGGGGGTCGGCGATCCCGCCGCGCATGGTGGTGTCGCCGGCCCCGACCAGGGGGTTGTTGTGGTCGCCCTCCACCGCCGAGACCGTGTGGCAGTAATAACAGGTGACCCCCTTCAGGGCGTCGTCGACCTCGTCCAGGTTCAGGCCGTCGACCGTCTCCCCCAACCGCACGGCCATGGGGGCGTGGCAGTCGATGCAGAAGGAGCCCAGCTCCCCGTCGGTCTCCTCCTGCCCCCGCCGGTTCATGGCCAGGAAGAGCGGGTCCTCGGCCGCGTAGGCGTGCATGGAACCCGACCACTCCCGGAAGTGATCCGGGTGGCAGTCGGCGCAGGCCTGCGGGTCCCAGCTCTGCTCCACGCTCAGCTCGAAGGAGGGGCACCCGGCCAGCAGGAGCAGGGCGGCGAACAGGAGGCGCTTCATTGCGTGGCTCCGTCGGCGATCCACCGCGATCACTGCGTGGCTCCGTCGGCGATCCACCGCTGCACCGCGCAGATCTCGGCCTCGCTCAGGGGGTCGCCGGGGGGCATCTGCTCCGAGCTGTCGGTGGAGCGGAGCAGGCGGACGATCGGGCTGCACTCGGGATCGCCAGCCACCACGGGGGCCGAGCCGCCGTCGCGCCCCAGGAGGTGCTCCCAGGTGCTCTGCTCGTCGCCGACCGCGAAGCCGCCCTGGGCACCCTCGGCCGAGTGGCAGGTGCTCCCGCCGGTGCCGCAGGTGGGCTCCAGGGTGCGCGCGTAGACGTTGGACCACAAGGGCTCGTACAGGGGGGCGCAAGCGGCGTCCAGGTCCTCCAGGCAGGGGGCGTTGCAGCCCCAGGCGAACAGCAGCGCGGCCAGGGCCGCCGTGGTCAGCGGGGGCCTCACCCCTCGGCGCAGAAGAAGAAGCGGACCTCGTCCTGCTCGCCGGCGGAGGCGGGGATCTCCAGGGCGATGCGCCAGAGGCCGGGCATGATCAGGTCGACGCCCTCCAGCCGGAGCGTGTCGCCGTCGCCGCTGTCCACCAGGGGCCAGGTGGCGGGGTTGGTGCCGTGGCCGTGGTCCGGCATCCAGGGGCGCGCGACGATCCCGTCGGCGGACAGCGCGGCGCGGGAGCCGTCGGTCACGCGCAGGATCCAGGTGTTCTCGCCGGTGTCCGGGGGGGCGGGCACCGCGTCGATCAGCTCCGCGGAGTAGAAGCCCAGCTCGCTCTCCACGGCGAGCCCCGCGACGTAGTCCATGTCCCGGTCCTCGTCGACGCAGGGGCCTGCTTCCTCCGGGACCTCCTCCACCACGCAGGCGGCCAGGGGCAAGAAGAGCAGGATCGGCAGGGGTGATCGCACCCGCGAAATGTAGCTACCGCGGCGGCCGATGGCACCCCCGGTCGCCGGCCAAGGCGCCGATGGAGCCCGGATCGCGTGGCCGGCGCCCCGGCGCCCGAAGCACATCTTGACCGCCCTGGTCGCCGATGGGAGTGTGGACGCAGCCAAACCCAGGGGGGAACTGGGAGCAGGCCCTTGGCACGACCGACGATCATGATCGTGGAGCCCCGCAAGGCGCTGCGGGAGCAGATGAGAGACAGCCTGGAGGCGAAGTTCGACGTGCTGGCGGCCCAGACCGCGAGCGGCGCGTTGACCGGGCTGTCGCGGCACAACCCGCCCGCGGTGCTGCTGTCGATGCAGCAGGCCGAGGGCAACGGGCTGGACCTGGCCATTCGCCTGCGCGACCACGGCGTGGGCATCCCCCCCTTCATCGTGGTCTACGGCCGCGACGAGTCCGTGCCCGACCTGGCCCTGGACGTCGATCTCAAGGCCCGGTTCGGCGTCGACCAATACCTGGCCACCGGCGTCACCACCCGCAAGCTGGAGGGCATCCTCGAGATCGGGA
>CALCXL010000267.1 GCA_937907595.1 uncultured Pseudomonadota bacterium | reverse complement strand
CGTCGTCGCCTCCCCCGCCGCCTCCTCCACCGCGCGTGGTACAGGCTGGCAGGGCGAAACAGAGCAGAAACAGGAGCAAGCGCATGCCCGGGACGATAGAGCACGCCGCGCCGGATCGGTGCTCGACCCGTGCGCTGCCCCCCCTCGCGCTGGTAAAAGCGGCCCGTGCGCTGGCTCCTTGTGGACGCGATCGATCAAGTGCTTCCGGGCGAGCGGATCGTCGGGCGGGCGATCACAGCCTTGCCCGACGAGCTCGTTGGCGACCACTTCCCCGGCTTCCCCGTCACGCCCGGCGTGATCCTGACGGAGATGACCGCGCAGCTCTGCGGCAAGCTGATCGAGGCGACGCTGTGGGAGCAGGACCGGGTCTGGGTCTTTCCGATCCTCTCCATCGTGCAGAACGCCAAGTTCCGGGCCTTCGTGCCCCCCGACTCCACCATCACCATGAGCGCGAAGCTGGCCGAGCTCCGCCCCGAATCGGCCCTGTGCAGGGCGACCGTCAGCATCGGCCCGAAGCGACACGCCAACATGTCCCTGGTCTTCGTGTTCGACCCCGACGGCGCCTCCGCCGACGGCGACCGCGACTTCCTGGAGGCCTATGAGCGCGCCGAGTTCCGCCGCATGAATTCGCCCTGGACCCCCTCCCCCGGCCCCGCCGACCCGCCCGAGGGCTGGGTGGCGCGCTGGGACTCCGTGAAGGGCCGACTGCCCCGCCAGCCGCCGGCGCCGAAGCTTTGAACGTCGTCGTCACCGGCCTGGGCTGCGTGACGCCCGTGGGCGCCGACGTCGAATCCACCTGGGCCGCGCTGCAGGCCGGCACCAGCGGGGTGCGGGGCATCGACCGCTTCGACGCGTCGGCCTTCGACACCCGCTTCGCCGCCCAGATGCCGTCCCTGCCGCCCGTGGAGCGCTGGGACCTGGAGCCCTGGCGGCAGGCCGACCTGGTGGACCGCAAGACCCACCTCCTGCTCGTGGCGGCCCAACAGGCCCTGGCCCAGTCGGGGATCGACGCGCGGGGGCCTCGGGTGGGCGTGTGCATCGGCTCCGAGGGGGGTCGCAAGCTGCTGGAGCGCGTGGCCGTGCGCGCCGCCGAGCACCACGGGGAGCCCACCCTGGAGCGCGCGGCCGGGATGCTGCCGCCGGGGGAGCTCGCCCGCAGCCGGCCGGGGCACCCCGCGCGGGTCCTGGCCTCCCTGGTGGGCGCCGAGGGGCCCACGCGCACGGTGGCCACGGCCTGCACCTCGGCCGGCGGGGCCATCGCCGAGGCGCTGTACCTGCTCCGGGCCGGGCACGTCGACGCCGTGCTGGCCGGCGGCACCGACACGCTGGTGGAGGCCTTCATGGTCTCCGGCTTCTCCCTGCTGGGCGCGCTGTCCACCCGCAACGACGACCCGCAGGGGGCCTCCCGCCCCTTCGACCGCCACCGCGACGGCTTCGTATTGGGCGAGGGCGCGGGGCTGCTGGTGCTGGAGCGGGAGGATCACGCACGGGCGCGCGGAGCGAACGTGCTCGGCCGGCTGCTGGGCGCGGGCCTGTCCAACAACGCCTACCGCATCACCGACTCCCCGCCCGACGGCACGGGGCCCCTGGTGTCGATGACGGCGGCGCTCCGGGACGCGGGCATCGGACCGCAGGACGTCGGCTACATCAACGCCCACGGCACCTCGACGGCCATGAACGACCTGAGCGAGACGCGGGGCATCCGCCGGGCGTTCGGGCCGCACGCGGACCGGCTGGTGGTGAGCTCCACGAAGTCGATGATCGGGCACCTGGTGGCGGCCTGCGGCGCGGTGGAGGCGGTGGTGACGCTGATGTCCCTGCGCGACGGCGTGGTGCACCCCACCCTCAACCTGACGACGCCGGACCCGGACTGCGACCTGGACTGCGTGCCGGGGGAGGCGCGGGCCGTGCCGGGCTTGTCCGTGGCGATCAGCAACGCGTTCGGCTTCGGGGGCAGCAACGCCTCCCTGGTCCTGGGGCGGGCGTGAGGATCGGCGTCGGCAGCGTGGGCCTGGCCACCCCGTTGGGCTTGGGCCTGGCGGCGACGATGGAGGGCTGGCGGGCCGGCCGCAGCGGGCTCGTGGACAACGATCGCTGGCCCACCCGCTGGTTTCTGCGCGCGGACGCAGGGCTGGTGCCGGGCTTCAACCCCCGCAAGCAGCTGCCCGACCGCAAGGCCGTCAAGCTGATGAGCCGCGAGTCGCAACTGGGCCTCTGGGCCGCCGTGGAGGCCGCAGGGCCGCGCGGGCCCGACCGCTTCGACGTGGCCGCCGACCGCTTCGCCGGCTTCGCCGCGGCGGGCTACGAGGTCAGCTCGTTGGACGAGAGCGAGGAGATGCTGGCGCTGTCCCGCGATCCCCAGGCGCCCGGCCGCGTCGCCCTGGACCTCCTCTTCGGCCCCGGCCGCGACGCCTACAACCCCATGGCGCCCCTGAAGATCCTGCCGAACATGGCCCTCTTCCACGCCGCCTCCACCCTGGACCTGCAGGGCCCGCACCTGTCCCTGGGCAGCTCCCCAGCCACCGGCCTGGCCGCCGCGATCGAGGCCTGCGACGCCCTCTCCTTCGACGAGGCCGACGCCGTGCTGGTCCTGGGCACCGACGCCAACGCCGAGGTCTTTCGGGCCCACCAGCTGGTCGAAGGCGGGGTGGCCGAGCACCTGGCCCCGGCCGAGGGCGCCGCCGCGCTGGTGCTGCGTCAGGCCGTCGACGGCGACCCGATCCTGCTGGGGCACGCCCAGGCCCAGGAGCCCCCCGCCGGCCCCGAGCCCCGGCAGCACTACGGCCAGATCAGCGACTCCCGCGCCCGCGCCGCCCTGCACCGCGCCGCCCTGGAGCGGGCCGGGCTGCGGACCGTCGACCTCATCCTGGCCGACCTCTGGGGGGACCCCGCCCGGGACGCGCTCGTGATGAAGGGCCTGCCCGACGCCCCCGTCGCCTCCAGCCGCACGCGGTTCGGCTGGCTGGGCGCCGCCGCGGGCACGGTCGACCTGGCCATCGCCTGCGAGCTGGTGCGCAGCGGGGAGGTGGGCAGCGTGCTCGTCAGCGCCGCGGGGCTGGCCGGCGACCTGGCTTGCGTGATCGTGGGGGCACCATGAGCCGCGAGGTCTGGGTCACCGGCGTGGGCATCGCCTGCGCTCTGGGAAGCGACGTCGAGGCTGTGGCCGAGGCCCAGCGGGAGGGCCGCAGCGGCGCGGTGCACCTCTCCTCCGCCTTCGACACCTCGGCCTTCCCCGTGCTCGCCGCCTGCCGCGTGCCCGGCTGGAACCTGCAGGCGCGCCTGGGCGAGCTCGCCGCCCCCCTGGCGGGACGGGACGACCGCAAGGCGGAGTTCGGCTGGTACGCCGCGGTGCAGGCCCTGCGCGACGCTTTCGGCAGCGACGAGGCCGCGCGGCAGTGCTTCGCCGAGTTGGGCCCCCGGGGCGCGGTGCACCTGGCGTCGGGGCTGGTCAGCACCACGATCGCGGAGGCGGAGGCCGACCTGCTGCCCTGCTTCGACGGCGACCGGTACGACCACGACCGCGCCGCCACGGCCCTGCGCGAGCCCAGCCCCTTCCGCGCGCGGCACTTCACCGACCGGGTCAACCACCTGATCGCCTGGCGCTACGGCGTCGGCGGGCGCTCCCTGGTCAACCACGGGGCCTGCGCGGCGGGGGCCGTCGCCATCGGCCTGGGCGCGCGCTGGATCCGGCGGGGTCAATGCGACGTCGTGCTGGCCGGCGGCTACGAGTCGATGATCCACCCCTTCGGCGTGCTCTCCTTCCAGATGCTCGGCGCGCTGTCCGAGCGGCAGGACTGCGCCCCGTCGGAGGTCAGCCGACCCTTCGACGTCAGCCGCGACGGCTTCGTGATCGGCGAAGGCGGCGCGGTGCTGGTGCTGGAGGACGCCGAGCGCGCCCGGGCCCGCGGCGCCCGCTGCTGGGGCAAGGTGCTGGGCCTGGGCACGTCCCTGGACGCCTACCGGATCACAGCGCCTCCCCCCGACGGCCGCGGCGCGGTCTCGGCCATGCGGGGCGCCCTGCGCGAAGCCGGCATGGACCCCTCGGACATCGACTACATCAACGCCCACGGCACCGGCACCCCCCTCAACGACGCCGCGGAGACCGCCGCCATCAAGCGGGTCTTCGGCGGGCGCGGGCAGGCCCCCCCGGTCTCCTCGAGCAAGTCCGGCCTGGGCCACGCAGTCGCCGCGGCGGGCGCGGTGGAGGCGGTCTTGAGCCTGCTGGCCCTGCGCGACGGCATCGTGCCGCCCACCCTCAACCTGCACCGCCCCGACCCGGCCTGCGACCTGGACAACGTGCCCCTGGTGGCCCGGGAGGCGCCCTTGAAGGCGGTGCTGTCCAACTCCTTCGGCTTCGGCGGGGTCAACGGCTCGCTGGTGCTGGGGGGCGCGTCGTGAGCGTGCGCATCGCCGACGTGGGCGCGGTCTGCGCCGCGGGCGTGGGGATGGCGGCCTTCGAGCGTTGGCTGGCCGCGCCTCGGTCCTGTCTGGGGCCGATCACGCACCTCGACGGGGAGCCCTGGCTGCCGATGCATGAAGGCGGCGTGGTGCCCGGCTGGACCGCGAAGGTCGCGCGCACCTGCCTGCCGGACCGCAAGGCGATCAAGCTGATGACCCGGCCGGTGCAGTTCGGCGTGGCGGCGGCGCTGGAGGCCTGGCCCGAGGGGCTGGACGCAGGCGGCGCGGTGGCCGGGCGGGCGATGTACGTCGGCGCGGCGGTGGCCGTGGACGAGGACTGGACCTTCCGGGAGCCGATCAACGCCTCCATCGAGGACGGTCGCTTCGACATGCGGCGCTTCGCCACCGCCGGCCACGACGTGCTCAACCCCCTGTGGCTGGTGCGTGGGCTGTCCAACAACGTGCTGGCCTTTACGGCGCTGTTCCGCGACATCCAGGGCCCCAACGACAACGTGGAGGCGGGGGAGGCGGGGCCGCTGATCGCGCTGGCCACGGCCGCCCGGGAGATCGACCTGGGCCGCGCCCACGTCGCGCTGGCCGGGGGCTCGGACTCCCTGGCCGCCATCGACCACCTCTTCCACCACCACCGCCACGGCACGCCGATCACCCCGGGCGAGGCCGCCTGCTTCGCCCGCCTGGAGCCGGGGCAATCCGACGACTTCGGTCTGCTGGGCTCGGCGACAGGCTCGGTCCCCCACGGCCCGGCGCAGGGTCCCCAGGCCCCGCAGGGTGCGCCCGACGCGCTGGATCGCTTGCTCGCCCTGGCCGCCGACCGGGCCGACGTCGTGCCTTCGCGGGTCCTTGTCGGTCCGCGATTGATGGCGGCCCTTCAGGCAGTGGAGCGCCCCGTCGATTCGACGTCGACGTCCTTGTGGCAGCACTTGGGCGACGCCGGCGCGGGATCGGGGGCGCTGCTCCTGGCCGCGGCCTGGGCCGGACGATCGACCGAGGGACCCACGGCCCTGGCCGCCTGCGGACCCGGGGGCGAGATCGCCGTCGTGATCCTGGGGACCTTGCCGTGACCCTGCGCGTGGACCTCCCCCCCCGCGGCGACGTGCCCAGGGACTACACCGGGGACCTGAGCGCCGAGGGCATCGCCGCGCTGCTGGCGCCCGGGCGGATCGGGTCGATGGAGGTCGCCTCCCGCATCGTGCTGCCGGCGATGGAGAGCAACCTGGGCACGAAGGACGGGCGGGTCACGCCCCGGCTCATCGACTACTACGTCGAGCGAGCGCGCGGAGGCGTGGCCTGGGTGACGACGGAGAACACGTCGATCCACGCCTCGGGCCGGGTGACGCCGCTGATGCTGCGCATCGAGACCGACGAGGAGGGCATGGGCTTCGCCCCCCTGGCCGACGCGATCCACGAGGCCGGCAGCAAGCTCCTGGTGCAGTTGAGCCACGCCGGGCGGCAGACGCTGCACGAGTTCGCGGGCGGTCCGCCCTGGGCGCCATCGGCCATCCCCTGCCCCATCATGAAGGACGAGCCGCGGGCGATGACCGACGGCGACGTGCACGAGCTCATCGCCTGCTTCGTGGCGGGCGCCACCCGGGCGCAGGGGGCGGGCGCCGACGGCGTGGAGCTGCACATGGCCCACGGCTACCTGCTCTGCGGCTTCCTCAGCCCCGACCAGAACCACCGCGACGACGCCTGGGGCGGGGACACGGCCTGGCGCTGCGCCTTCCCCTGCGCGGTCGTCGCCGGCATCCGCGCGGCCTGCGGGCCCGACTTCGCGATCGTCGCCCGCGTCTCCGCCGACGAGTACGTGGAGGGGGGCATCGAGCCCGACGAGGCCATCGCCATCGCAAAGCGGCTGGTGGAGGCCGGCGTCGACGCCCTGCACGTCTCCGCCTGCAACTACGAGTCGATGTTCTGGAACATCCCCACCTACTTCCTGCCCGAGGCGCCCTTCGCGCCCCTGGCCCGGCGGATCAAGCTCGAGGTCGACGTCCCGGTGATCACCGTCGGCCGCCTGCACCGCCCCGCCGTCGCCGCCCGGGCCCTGCTCAGCGGTCAGGCCGACTTCGTGGCCATGGGCCGCGCCCTCATCGCCGACCCCCACATCCCCCGCAAGCTCCGCGAGGCCACCGCCGCCGACATCCGCCCCTGCCTGGCCTGCAACCGCTGCATCGCCTCCATCAACGGCGCGCGGCTGGAGTGCACGGTCAATCCGGACATCGGCTTCGAGCGGCGGGGCGCGCGGGCCGACGGGGTGGTCGTGGTGGTCGGAGGCGGCGTGGCGGGCATGGCCGCGGCCCTGGGGGCGGTGGAGGGCGGCGCGCAGGTCACGATCATCGAACGCAACACGCTGGGCGGGCAGCTGGACGTGGCCGCGATGCCCCCGGGCAAGGAGCCGGTGGGCTGGTACGACGCCTGGCTGCAGCGGCGCCTGCGGGCCAGCGGGGCGAACATCATCGAGGGGCGATCGGCGACGGCGGCGGACCTGGAGGGCGTGGACACCCTGGTCTGGGCCGCGGGATCGACGCCCACCCCCCGCCGCTGGCCCGGGGACGAGGACCTGCGCCACGTCGGCCTGGACGAGGCCATGCGGGACCCGTCGACGGTGGGCCAGCGCCCGGTGGTGGTGGGCGCGGGCGCGGGCGGGAGCGAGGCCGCGCACTGGCTGGCGCACCAGGGGGCCGACGTCGTGCTCCTGGAAGCCCGCCGCAAGATCGCCCACAACCTCATCCCGAACCTGCGCTTCCACCTGGAGCGCGAGCTGGAGGAGGAGGCGGTGCGCTGCTACGTCCAGGTCAAGGACATGCAGTTCGAGGGCGACGACCTGAGCTTCAGGACCCGCAAGGACGGCGACGTGCTCGTGATGGGGGTCACCGCCCTGGTGGACGCGGCGGGGCGCCAGGCCCTGAAACCGCCCGAGGAGCTGCTGGCGGGCTTCACCGGCCGGGTGATCGAGCTGGGCGACGCGGCCGAGCCGGGCTCCATCTTCGAGGCGCTGACGGGCGCGGCGCGGCTGTGGCGGGGCGGGGGTTGAGGGGGGGAGGCTGAGACCGGAGGCGATCCAGTCGCCGCTCGCCGACGCAGCGGAGGCAGTGCAGCACGAACGGGTCTTTGAGAGCGTGGCGTGACCCTGCGGCTGCTGGCCGAACAGAAGATCCCGGCGGCGCGGAGACCAGCCTCGTCGATCCGACGATCGACGCCCTGATCACCCCCCCAAGCGCCCCAGGAAGCCGCGGATGCGCTCGGCGTTCTTGCCCAGGTCGCTGCGGCCGTCGCGGCTGCGGCTGCGCATGTCCACGCGCGAGCCCTCGCCGTCGCCGACCACCCGGATGGAGAAGTCGTCGACGAAGTGGAACAGCGCGGTCTCCTCGCTGCCTTCGATGACCCCCGAGGCGGCGTCCACGCGGTGCAGGGTCCAGCCCTCGGTGGCCCGGGCCGCCGCCTCCACCGCCGCGAAGGCCTCGGCCCGAGGTTCGTTCAGGTGCTGCCCGTTCAGATCGGGGTAGCCCTGCTGCACCAGTGCCACCCACTCCGGCGGGTAGTTCAGGTCGTGCTTCGCCAGGATCGGCCGGCCCTCTTCGGTGATCGTCGGCGGCTCCTGCAGGTCGGTGGTGATGTCGTTGATCGGCGGCACGTCGCGGCCGTTCGTGCCGGCCAGCACCAGGGGCGCCGCCACCAGCCAGGCCAGGGCCGCCGGACCCAGCAAGGCCTTGCGCCGCTGGATCCCCGCGGTCACCGACAGTGCCAGCGCCGCCAGCAGGGAGCCCAGCCCGCCCAGGGCGAACAGCCCCAGACCGGTCAAGGGCGCCACGGCCCCGGACGTCGCCAACAGGGGGCCCAGGGCCGCAATCGCCGCCAACGACCCCACCCCGATCCATGCGTGTTTCGTCTTCATGGGCGCCAACCTACGGCGCAGAGAGGTCCTTGTCCCGCGGGGCGGAGGCTGGGCCGGTGGCCGAGGCGAAGGCGGAGGCGAGGGGCCGCGGCCCCGGCGGGCGGGACTCAAGCGGCATCGCCGCCCCACTGTCACACCCCTGGAACTACACTTCGCCTTCGCACGACCCGGGGGACCCATGCGCATCTTGCACACATCGGACTGGCACCTGGGCCTGTCGACCGGGCCCGCGTCCCGCGCCGGCGAGCAGGCCGCCTTCCTCGACTGGCTGCTGCTGCAGATCGACGAGCACGCCGTCGACGTCCTGCTGGTGGCCGGCGACGTCTTCGACTCCATGCACCCCCCGGCGGAAGCGCAGGCGCTGTACTACGGCTTCCTGGCGCGGGTCGCCGCCACCGGCCTGCGCGACGTGGTCGTGGTGGGCGGCAACCACGACTCCGCCTCCCGGCTGGACGCGCCCGCCGCGGTGCTGCAGGCCCTGCGCGCCCACGTGGTCGGCGGCGTGCCCCCCGTCGACGGCCCCCGCGAGCGCATGATCGCCCCCCTGCGCGCGCGCGGCTCCGATGAGGTGGTCGCCGTCTGCCTGGCCGTGCCCTACGTGCACGAGTACCGATTGGGCGTGCGCACCTCCGACCTGGACCGGGACCGCACCCGCGCCGACTTCCGCGAGGCCTTCTCCAGCCTCTACTCCGACCTGGCCGACGCCGCGGAGGCGCTGCACCCCGGGGTGCCCCTGGTCGCCACCGGCCACCTGACCCTGGGCACGGGCTCCACCCCCGACGACTACCCCATGGAGATCCACCAGGTCGGCAGGCTGGAGGGCCTGCCCGTCGCCATCCTGGACCCGCGCATCCGGTACGCCGCCCTGGGCCACATCCACCGCGCCTACCCCGTGGCCGACTCGGTGGCCCGCTACTGCGGATCACCCGTCCCCTACTCGCTGACGGAGATGTCCACCCACCGCCGGGTGCTGCTGGTGGACGTCGACCCCGTCGGCGCCGTCGACGTCCAGGGCCTGGAGGTCCCCCGCCAGCGCGACCTGCTGCAGCTGGTCGGCAGCCCCGATGAGGTGCTCGATCAGCTCCGCGACCTGCGCTGGGACACCCCCCTGCCGCCTCTGGTACACGTGCGGGTCGTCGTCCCCCTGGCGGAGCCCGGCCTGCTCAACCGCCTGCACGAGGCCGCCGCCACCCACCCGCTGGGCGCCCGCCCGGTCCTCGTGGAGGTGCAGCAGCGCGCGCCGGAGGCCGATCTGCAGCACCCGAGCGCCGTCCCCCCGCCCCTGGAGAGCTTGCGCCCCGAGCAGGTCTTCGCCCTCATCTGCGACGGCCGCGGGCTGCAGGGGGAGGACCGGGATCGGCTGGTGGCGGCCTTCAACACCGTCGCGTCCGCCGACGCCGCCACCCTGCAGGCCATGCTGGACGACGTCTACGTGCCCCCCACCACGCCCGGGAGCGCGTCGTGAAGCTGCACTCGGTGGAGATCACCAACCTCAACAGCCTGTACGACACCCACCGGGTCGACCTGGACAAGACGCTGCAGGGCGCCAGTCTCTTCTTGATCTGGGGACCCACCGGCAGCGGCAAGTCCACGCTCATGGACGCCGTCAGCCTGGCGCTCTTCGGCGTCACCCCGCGCCTGGACGCCGAGCGGGGGGAGACCACGGCGGACCCGCGCGCGATCATGAGCCGCGGCACCGGCGCCTGCCGCGCGGCGGTGGTCTTCTCCAAGCTGGAGCCCGGCGGGCGCGCCACCTACCGCGCCGCCTGGGCCTGCTGGCGGGCGCGGAGCAAGCCCGGCGCCCGCCTGCAGAAGCCCGAGCGAAGCCTGGAGGCGCTGGTGGACGGCGTCTGGGTCACCCTGACCTCCAGCGTCAAGGACAAGGAGTTCCAGCCCGTCTTCAACCGGGTGCTGGAGGACTTCGGCGTCGGCGACTTCAACCGGTCGATGCTGCTGGCGCAGGGGCAGTTCGACGCCTTCCTGGGCGCCCCCGCGCGGGAGCGGGCCGCGATCCTGGAGCGCCTGACGGACACGTCCACCTACAAGGAGCTGGGCGAGCGCGCGGCCCGCATGCACGGCCGCCACCGCCAGCGCCTGACCCTGCTGGACGCCCTGGCCAAGGCCGGCGGAGGCCTGGACGATCAGGCCCTGGCCGCCCTGCAGGCCCTCCACGCCGACCAGACCACCGCGGTGCAGGCCCTGCAGGCCGACCTGGATCGCGCCGTCGCCGAGCGCGATTGGCTCCAGCGGGAGGCCGCGTTGGCCGCCGACCTGGAGCAGGCCCAGGCGAAGGCCGAGCTCGCGAGGACGGCCCAGGCGGAGGCCGCCCCGCTCCTGCAGGCCCTGAGCGAGCACGAGCGCTGCGAAGCCGCCCAGGCCTTCGCCCACCTGGACGCCCGGGACGCCGCCGTTCGCGACGTGGCCGCCGTGCAGGAGCAGCTGAAGGCGCTGGCTGAGGCCCTTCCGGAACTGCAGGACGCGGCGACGTCGACGACCAAGGCGACCGGGGAGGCGGAGGGGATCCACCTGCGCGCGGCCGCCCGACTGGAGGGGCTGCGTCCGCTGGTGGCCGAGGCCGAGGGCGCCCTGGAGCGTGCGGAGGAGGCGGGACGGGCCGCGTTGACGGCGCAGGCGAAGGCCGCCGAGGCTGAGGAGTTGGCGAAGGAGACGCAGGTCGAGGTCGACGCCGCGAAGGCCGCCCTGGCGGCGGCCGAGCAGGCGGCGGTCGAGGCCCGGGCCGACCTGGAAGCGCACCCGGGGGACGCGGCCTTCGAGGAGCGGTGGCAGGACCGACGCAGCCGGCTGGATCAGCGGGTGGCAGGCGCCGCGAGGGCCGCAGCAGACCAGCAGGAGCTCGACAGCCGCAACCTGGTCCTGACCATCGAGGGCGCCGAGCTCGGGAGCCGCCGCAGCCTCTTCGACCTGGACCGCGAGCAGGCCCTGGCCCCTCACCAGCAGCGCTTGGAGCAGTGCCAGCAGGCGTTGCAGGCCCTCCTGGGCGACGCGGAGCTCGAACCGGCGCAGACGGAGGCGCGTCGGGCCTTGGAGGCGGCCACCCTGCGCCTGACCCGCCTGCAGGCGGCGGTCGCCCCGGTGGAGGCGGCCGCGGCGGCGGCGCTCGCGCTGGCCCGGCTGGATGAGGGCCTGGCTGACGTGGCCGAGGATCCGGTCGTCGTCGCAGCCCTGGAGACCGCCCGCCAGCGCGTGGTGGAGGCCGCCGATGCCGCCGAGCGCGCCGCCGCCGCCTGCGATCGCACCCACCGAGTCGCCGCCCTGGCCGAGCACCGCCACGCCCTGCGCGAGCCGGAGCCCTGCCCCCTCTGCGGGTCCCCGGAGCACCCCTGGGCCCACGACCCCGAGCGCGCCGCGGACGACGAGCGCGTCCACGCCCTCCTGCAGGAGGCCGACCGGGACCGCGACGACGCCGCCGCCGCGCTGAAGCAGCGCCGCGAGGAGCTCGCGGCGAAGGAGGCGGCCGAGCTGACCCGCCGCACCCAACGGGACCTGCTGGCGCACCAGCGGGAGCTGGAGGGCGCGAACCACGAGCGCCTTCAAGCGGCCGCGCAGGCGGTCTGGGCGCCCACCGGCCTGCCGTCCCCCGTCGCGTCGGAGGCCCTCGCCGAGGCGACCAAGGCCTCCCAGGTCGCCACGAGCGCCGCTCAGGCCCAGGCGACGGCGCTGGAGGACGCGCAGCGGGGGCTGGAGGCGGCGGAGACCGTCCTGCGCCGGCAGACTGCCCACCTGGAGGAGCAGGACAAGGCCCTGGCGGGCCAGCAGCTCGTCTACGGGGAGCGCAGGAAGCAGCTCGACGCCGATCGGGCCGCGTTCCAGGCCCAGGAGACCCTCCGCGAGGCCGGGCTGGCCGCCTGCGCCGACGAGCTGCAGTCCGACGGGCTGCCGGTCGAGGGCAGCGACCCCACGGTATGGCGCCAGGCCGGGGACCAGCGCGTCGCCCTGCACCGCGCCCGCCTCCAGCATCGGGAGCTGCAGGACGTCGCCGTGACCACCCGACGGACGGAGCTGGAGGGCCGGGCACGCCTGCTGGAGGACCGCTCCGCCCAGGCCGCCCAGCTGCGGACCGCGGCCGGCGAAGCGCGCGACGCCCACGGTCTGGCCCGGGAGGCCGCGGGGACCTGCCGTGCCGCGCTGGACGCCGCCTGGGACGCCGCCCGGGCCGAGGACCCCGATCCGCCCCCCGCCGGCCCCGACGACGCGCCGCCCGCCGAGCGCGAGGCCGCCTGGAAGGCCCGCGTCGCCGCCGCCGCTGCCGCCGTCCAGGCCGCCGAGTCCCACAAGCGGGACGCCAGCGCGCTCCTCCAGCAGAACCTCACCCGCCAGGAGGCCTCCCGGGAGGAGGAGGGGCGAGCGGAGCTCCGCCGAAGCGCGGCCGACACCGCCCTCAACGCCGCCCTCATTTCCCTGGCCCTGCCCGACGCCCCAGCGCTGGTGGAGCGTCGCCTGGACCCCGGGACCCGCGCGGAGCATCAGCGCCGCCGTGAGACCCTCCAGGCCGCCGACGTCGCCGCGAAGACCCTCCTGGGTGAGCGCCGGGCCCACGTCGACGCCCACGCCCTGCTCCGTCCGCCCACCCTGCCCGAGTCACCCGATCTGCCCGCCCTGCTGGAGACCATCACGGCCCGGAGCGAGGAGCGATCCCTCGCCGCCCAGACCCTGCAGGGCAGCACCGACGCGCTGCGGGACCACGAGCACGCGGTCCAGGCGAAGGCGAAGGCCCGCCGGGACCTGCGCCAGGCCGAGCAGGAGGCCGCGGTCTGGCAGGCGCTGCACGACTGCATCGGCGTGAACGACGGCGACCGCTTCAAGGAGTTTGCGCAGGCCCTCAACCTGGGGCAGCTGCTGGACAAGGCCAACGTGCACCTGGCCCGGCTCTCCCGGCGGTACACCCTGGTGCCTCGCCTGGAGGGCGGGCTGCCCACGCTGGAGTTCGACCTGAGCGACCTGTGGCAGGTGGGGGAGCGCGTGGCGCCCCGGTCCCTGTCCGGCGGCGAGCGCTTCCTGGTGTCGCTGTCCCTGGCCCTGGGCCTGTCGGACTTCCGCTCGGTGCGCATGCCCATCGAGACCCTGCTTCTGGACGAAGGCTTCGGCACCCTGGATCCGGCCACCCTGGACGTCGCCCTGGCCGCGCTCCTGCAGCTCCAGGCCGACGGGCGGCAGGTGGGCATCATCAGCCACGTCGCCGGCCTGCAGGAGCAGATCCAGGCCCGGGTGGAGGTCCGCCCCCTGGGCGGCGGCCGCTCGACGGTGAGCACCACCGCCGATTGATCGGGGGACGCCTCAAGCCGCAAGCCGGAGCCGCCGATGCGATCGGGGTGCCCGGGATCCCACCAGCGCCTGCGTGATAGCCTCCGCAGGCATTGAGGCGGGCCAGGGGTCACCGAAAGAAGGACGGAATGCCGCAGAGCGAAGAATACATCTGGGACAAGGTCGTGGACGCCTTCTGCGAGGCCCTGGGCCTCGACGAGGACGAGGTCGAGCGGGACGCGCTGGTCATCGACGACCTGGGCGCGGAGTCGCTGGACTTCCTGGACATCGCCTTCCGCCTGGAGCGCGCCTTCGGCATCAAGATCCCCCGCGGCGAGGTGCAGCGCGCAGCCGAGGACGGCACCGACGACGTCTTCGAGGTGGAGGGCAAGCTGACCGACGCCGGCGCCGTCGCCCTGCGCGAGGCCATGCCGGAGGTCGACGCCGCCAAGATCGCCGCCGGCTTCCCCGTCCGGGACATCCCCCGCCTCTTCACGGTGCAGACCTTCCTCAACCTCGTCACGAAGCTCGTGCGGGAGAAGGAAGCGGCCTGATCGTGGGCACCGAGGACGACCGTAGCGGCCTGAAGGTCGTCACCAAGGACCTCCAGGTGCCCAGCCCGCCCACGTCGGCGCCGCCCCCCTGGCAGGCCGGCGAGGGCCGGATGATCTTCCTCTTCGACGTGCTGTGGTCCCTGGGCGCGCTGCTGGTCTGGGGACCGCCCCTGGTGCTTGCGGCCTGGATCCCCCTGGAGCTCTGGGCCCTGCACCCGCTGGCCGCCGTGGCCGCCCTGCCCCTGTCCTACCTGGTCTTCCTGGTGTCCCTCAGCCTGTGGATGGGCGCCTTCAGCGCGCTGCTGCCCCAGGAGACCCCGGGCACGAGCCGGGTCTTCGTGGACCGCGCCTTCTTCGTGTTCCTGGTGCGCTGGGGCCTGGAGAAGTACGCGCCGCGGCCCTTCATCACCCACATCCAGCTCCTGACGGGCCTGCGCACGCTGCACTACCGGCTGCTGGGCATGGAGCTGTCCTGGTCGAGCCACATCTCGCCGGGCGCGATCCTCTACGGCCCGTCGCTGATCCGGCTGGGCCACCTGACCTACATCGGCGACTTCGCGCACCTGAGCTCCCACCTGAGCCAGGGCGACAAGCTGGTGCTGGCGCCGGTGGTGATCGGGGACCGCACCAACATCGGCGCCCACTGCAAGATCGGGCCGGGCTGCACCATCGGCAGCGACGTGCGCATCGGCGCCCTCTGCGACCTGGCGCCCGGCGTGGAGATCGGCGACGGCGTGGAGCTGTCGCCGGCGGTGCAGATGGGCATGAGCGTCAAGGTGGGCGCGCACTGCAAGATCGAGCCGCGCAGCTTCCTCCCTTCCTGGACGACGGTGCCGGCGGGGGAGATCTGGGGCGGGGACCCGGCCTGCAAGATCGGCGACGTGCAGGTGACCCGGGGCGAGCTCCGCCGACGCGAGCGCCGCAAGGGCCGAGCGACCGCCGACTCCTGAGCCCGCTCAGAGGCTCTCAGCCCTCCAGCTTCGAGCGCACCCGGGCGGCGTCCTCCTGTCGCTGCAGGCCCTCCCACTGCGCCAGCGCCAGCTGGTAGGCCTGCCGAGCGCGCCGCTGATCCCCGCGCTCCGTCCACAGCCGGCCCGCCCGCTCGGCCTCCTGCGCCACGTCGGAGTACACGAAGCCCGTGCGGTCGATGAGGTCCAGCGCCCGACCCAGGTAGCGGTCGAAGGCCTCGGCGTCCCGCGCCGCCGCCGCCGGGGCCATCAGCGCCGCGCAGCAGGCCGCCTCCAGGTCCCGCCGCTTCTCCAGGGCCAGGGTGCGCCGGGCCGCGTCCAGGCTCGTGCGCGCGCCCGCCCAGTCACCGCGGGCGCTCTGGATCAGCCCCAGGTTGGCCTGGGCCACGGGCACGTCGATGGAGCCCAGCTCCTGGTAGAGCGCGAGCGCACGGCGGTAGGCCGCCTCGGCGGAGTTGAGGTCGCCGGACAGGCGCGACAGCTCCCCCAGGCCGTTGGCGCACTCGGCCGATCCCATGCGGTAGCCGATGGCGGCGAAGGACTCCTGGGCGGTGCGGAGCTGCTCCGCGGCGTCGCCGAGTCGGCCCTGGTGGCGCGCGATCTGCGCCAGCCCCACCCGGCAGAAGCCCGCCTTGATCGTGGCGCCCACCCCCTCGAACTTCGAGAGCGCCCGCGCGAAGGCGGCGACGGCTGGCTCCCAGTGGCCGCGGGCCATGTGCACGATGGCCAGGGTGCGCAGCGCGTCCGAGCAGGCCACGACCTCCTCGGTGCCGTCCAGCACGGCCATCGCCCCCTCCACCAGGTCGACCGCCTGGTCGTACTCCCCCTGGTTCATGCGGATCCGGCCCAGCTCCGCCGCCACCAGGGCCTCGCCCAGGGCGTCCCCGCGGGCCTGCGCGCCGACCAGCGCCCGCTCGGCGAAGTGCTCGGCCCGCTCCAGGAAGCCGGACGCTCGCTCCACCGACGCCAGGGCGAGCAGCCCGGCGCGCCAGCCCGGATCCGAGTCGGGCAGCTCCGCCAGCTCCTGCGCGCGCAGCCAGCCCGAGAGGGCGGCCCGGGCCTGGGGGAAGTCCGACGCGGCCTGGTGCCGGGTCGCCGCCTCCAGGAGCGCGGAGGCGGCCTCGCTCCAGGCGGCCCCCGCCAGCAGGTGCGGGCCCAGACGCGCGGGCCCGGCGCCGCGCTCGCGCAGCATGGAGGCGCAGGCCCGGTGGTTGCTGGCGCGCCGACCAAGCTCCTCCGAGCGGCCCTCGATCGCCTCCCGCAGCAGCCCGTGGGCGAAGGACCAGGAGCCGCGCGGACCCCGGTCGCTGGGGTGGGCCAGGCCCGCCGCCAGCAAGGCGTCCAGCAGCGTGCCCCAGGGATCCGCCCCGCAGCGACCGCACAGGGCCGTCCACTCGCCCGAATGCACGGTCGGCCCCAGCGTGGCGGCCAGCTCCAGGGCGTGCACCTCGGCGTCGCTCCGGCCCTCCAGCAGGCGGTCCACCCGCCGCTGCCAGACCGCGGCCAGGCTGGGGGGCAAGCCGTCGGCCGCCCCCGAGCGCAGGCGGAAGCCCCGCGCCGTCGACTCCAGCACCCCCCGCTGCACCCAGTCGCCCACCAGCTGGACCGAGAAGAGGGGGTTGCCCGCCGTGCGCTCGGCCACGTCGCGGGCCAGCACCGGCTCCAGGTCCAGCAGCGCGTGCACCAAAGCCAGGCCGTGCTTGGGCCCCAGGGGGCCGACGTCGACGGTGTCCGCGGCGTCGAGGACCGCCAGCTCGTCGAGCAGACGGCGGGCCTCCTCTTGGACGTCGTCGTCGTCGCGCCAGGTGCCGACCACCAGCACGCCCAGGTCCGTGCGCGCGAGCCAGGCGGCGAAGCGGGTGGCCTGCAGCCCCCACTGCAGGTCGTCCAGCCAGAGGACCAGGGGCCGATCCGACGCCAGCTCCCGAAGCGCAGCCGCCACCACCACCCAGCGCTGCTGCGGCGTCTCGAAGACGGACACGGGCTCGGCCGACGGGGCGATGATCTCCGCCAGGGCGTCGATGGGCAGCGAGCTGGGCAGGGCCGACGCCAGCCGATCCGCGACCTCCCCATGCTCCAGCCCCACGCACGAGAAGGCGCGCGCGAGCATCGGCCCCAGGCCGTCGTCGGCCCCGAGGGTGGGGCTGTGGGTGGCGCGCAGGGGCGCGGCGGCGCCCACCTCCTGCGCGCGGCGGCACAACCAGGAGGCCAGGCGGCTCTTCCCCGAGCCCGCGCCCCCCTTCAGCAGCACCAGCCGCGGCTGCCCCTGCGCGTGCACCTGCCGCAGGGCAGCCCACAGCAGGTCGCGCTCCTCCGCCCGACCCACCACCGGCTGCTCCCGCAGGCCGAACAGCGCCAGCCCCGCGCCCACCAGCTGAGGGAGGGGACGCGGGCGCTCCTCCACCCGCCAGTCCCCAGGCACGGGCGGGGTGGGGAAGCGGCCGGTGCGGGGGACAAAGGCCCCGCCGGCCCGGGGGGGCAGGGTGGGCTGGGAGACGTAGAGGCTGCCCAGGGTGGTGGTGCCGCCGCCCCACTCCAGGGTGGGCTCCAGGGCCGGGCGGAAGCCGCCTTCCGGCGGATCGGGCAGGGCCGCCAGGGCCAGCGCCGCGTCCGCCGCGCACCGGTAGCGCTGCTCGGGCCGGCGGGCGAGCAGGTCCTGCAGCCAGTCGACGAACTCGGTAGGCACGGGCGCCCGGGGCTCGAAGCGGCGCCGGTCCCCGCGCATGTGGGCGAAGGCGAGGGCGAAGATGTCGTCCCCAGCCACCGACGGCGCGCCGGTCGCCAGGGACCAGGCCACGCCGCCCAGGGCGTACAGGTCCGTCCAGGGGCCGAACTCGCGGCCGAGGCCCTCGAACTGCTCGGGCGCCATGTACAGCGGGGTGCCCGCGGCGTCGTTGCGGTCCGTCTCCGCCGTCTCCCGCGGGTCCGGCTCGATGGAGCGGGCCAGGCCAAAGTCCACGAGCTTGAGCCCGGGCCGCGCGTCGCCCTCCCCGCCCAGCAGGATGTTCGCCGGCTTGAGGTCCAGGTGCAGGACGCCGCGGGCGTGGGCGTGGGACAGGGCGTCCAGCAGGCGGAGCAGCAGGGCGCGAAGCTCCGCCCAGCTCAGGGGGGGGCGGCTGGCGTGAGCCCAGGGCTGCAGGGAGCCGCCGGTCGCCAGCTCCATCGCCAACCAGGGGCTGCCGGCGCCCAGTGCCCCCCCGCTGGCGGCGGCGGCGGCCCGGTCCACCACGCCGTGCTCGAGCACCGAGACGATGGCGGGGTGGTCCAGGGAGGCGACGGCGCGCACCTCCGACTCCAAGGCGGCGCGCACGTCGCCGTCCCTCGCCGCGGCGCGGGTGATGCCCTTGATCGCCACCGGAAAGCCCGTGGGCTCGTGCACGGCGTGGAAGACCACCCCCATGCCGCCCCGGCCCAGGATCTCGCCCAGCCGGAAGTCGCCCAGGCGCACCACGCTCATGGCGCCCCTCCCCCCAGCAGGCCCAGGGCGTGGGCCGCCCGCAGCGCCACCACGCGCAGGTGCCCGTCGGCCAGCAGGGGCAGGTGGTCGATGGCGTCCTGCAGCCGGACCCAGCTCAGGCTGCGCAGGCCGTCGACGTCGCCGATGACCTCCACCGCCAGGGGGTAGACCGCCTCGGGCGTGACCCCGGCCGACGGGTGGTAGGGCCCGCCCAGCTCCCAGACCCGCCCGCTGCGGGCGCCGTACTCCGCCAGCAGCCGATCGCGGGCGTGGTCGATGGCGCGGGGCAGCGAGCCCAGCCCCCGGGGCAGGCGCCAGGCGGGGGCCACGAGGAGTTCGCTGTTCCCGGTGAAGGACTGCGCGGCGGGCAGGTCGTAGTCGTCCAGGCCCAGCCAGAGCTCGCCGCCGACCCGACGCAGGGGGGCGGTGGCCACGGTGTCGATGCTGAGGGGCCCGGGCACGACGTACTCCAGGGCGCGCTGTGCCACGACGGAGCCATCGGCGGCCCGCTCAAGGAACTCGGAGCGGCGGATCTGCAGGAAGCCGCTGCCCTCGGTCGACGGCACGAAGCGGCGGCGGTGGGGGCGACGGGCCAGGGCGGCCATGTCCGTGGCGCCCGGGGGGGCCGGGCCGTCCTGCAGGTCCAGCTCCGCGCCGATCCACGGCCCCGGATCCAGGCCCCGGCGGGCCACCAGCGTGTAGACGTTCATCTCCAGGCGGGCATCCGGCAGGCCGCCGACCTGGGCCGAGCGCAGCAGCTGCCGGGCCTCGATGGCGCGCACCACGCCCGAGGTCGAGAAGCCGGAGACGTGCGCCAGGTCCCGCTCCACGAAGTGCGGCGCGATCTCCACCAGCACCGAGCGCACCTCCTCCTGCACCCCGCCCGGCGAGGGGTAGTAGGTGGCGCCGGGCTCCATGCCGAGCAGGTCGGCCGGGCCGATGCCCGCGCGCTCGGCCAGCCCCGCTTCCACGGTCAGGCCCAGGGGCAGGTCCTGCTGGAAGACGTACAGCGGCTCGGTGACGTAGGCGGTGGGCGCGCGGCCATCCAGCAGCCGGGCGCCCCGCTCAGCGCACTGCAGGATGGGCCGGGGGTAGCTCTTGCGCGCCAGCACGAAGAGATCGTCGCCCCGGGCGAACCAGGGCAGCATGTCGATGGTCAGGTGGGGGCGGCGGACCAGGTCCAGGACGCGGTCGCCGTCCCGGTGGTGCTCCAGGCTCAGGAAGCCCGAGCGCTCGGCCGGCTCCCCCTCGTCAAAGCGCACGCCGTCGCCCGCGCGGACCCGCTCGCCGACGATGATGTAGTTGGTGGGCGGGAGCTCCATCGGGGCGCCGTCGAGCCCCCGCAGCTCAAACTTGCCGACGAAGCGGTGCTGCACGATCCAGGGGTTCCGGATCGGGGTCGAGGCCACCACCCGCAACCCCAGCCGCGCGAACAGCGCCTCGAACTCGGCCTGCGTGAAGTAGGTGTACTCCTCCTTCACCTCCGTCGACCAGTCCGCGCGGTAGTCCTTGCGCAGCACGAACTCCACCGCCAGCCGGTGGGTGGTGCGGTAGCGGATCACCCGCTCGGCCAGGGGCGAGTCCACGGGCCCCAGGCGCTGCAGCGGAAAGCCCGGGGACGCCGACAGGGGCCGGAACTCCCGGGAGAAGCGCTCGAACAGCGCCGCCGTGGAGCAGCCCTCCACGCCCTCGCCCCCGCCCACGTCGGGCAGGTCCAGCAGCACCTCGCCCGGCGGCGGGGCCAGGAAGTCCCGCACGATCAGGGCGCCGTCCCGCTTCAGCGCGCGCACCTGCACCGCCAGCGCGTCGGCCGCCTCCTGGTGCCGGTAGCCGTTGAAGGTGGTGACG
>CALCXL010000266.1 GCA_937907595.1 uncultured Pseudomonadota bacterium | reverse complement strand
CACGACCCGGGCGCGGGCCAGGTGGTGGGCGAGCTGCTTTGGTTCGACGTCGGACAGCTGCACGTGCAGCCAGCCCAGGTTGACCAGCAGGGGCGCGCTCCCGGGATGCAGGGCCTGGGCCTCCTCCAGGATCGCGGCCGCCGTCGCCCACTCGCCGCGGGCGGTCTTGAGGGCCGCCAGGCCGAAGGTGGCCTCCAGGTGGCGGGGGTCCTTCTCCAGGACCGCGTCGTACGCGCCTTGCGCCTCGTCCAGGCGCCCGAGCAGTCGAAGGACATCGCCCAACTTGAGGTTCAGGTCCGGATCGGCAGGGGAGAAGGACCGGGCGACGACGTACTCGGCCTGGGCCTGGTCGAGCAGACCCTGCGCGCGGAAGGCGTCGCCGCGCCGCACCCAGGGCCCGACGATGGCGCGCAGGTCCTTGGTGGGATCCGCCGAGGCCTGGGCCATGCGGGCGGCCAACATGAGGACCTCCTCGCCCCGGCCGGCCTGCCACGCGCCCAGGAGGGCCAGGTAGTCCGCGCGGGTGCGGCCCGCCTGTTCCAGGCGATCGCGGGTCTCCGCCACGCGGTCGACGGGGACGTCGCGCAGGTCGAAGAGGTGTTCGGGGGCCACCGAGGTGAGGGCGAGGTTGGCCAGGGCCAGGCCACGCCGCCCGCGCCGTGCCCGGCTCCCCGCGCGCGCAGCACGGGCTGATGCGGATCCGGTGCGCGGCGGCGTGCTCGCCAGGGCGCGTCGATCGGCCAGCGCACGTTCGAGCACGTCGACCGGATCACGCAGGGCTGAGGATCGGAGGTCCTCGGCCACCGCGCGGCGGCTGGTGGCGCGAAAGACGGCGCCCGCGTCCAGGGGTGCGTCGTCGTTGCGGGCGACCACCAGGAGGTTGGCGGCGCCTGTCGGGTCGAGCCAGGCGAACAGCCCGGGAAAGACCTCCGCGGCGTCGACGGACCAGGCGGCGAGGTCGTCCGAAGAGAGCTCGTCCAGGGGCAGGCGGAAGACCGCGTGTCCGACCTCCGTCAGGTGGGACGACACCGCGCGCAGCCGCCGCTTCGACCACGCGGCTGCGGCGCCGGGGGCCCAGGGCGGCGGCAGGTCGATGAGGATCGCATCCCAGCGCTCGCTCGACCGCAGGAGCGGATCGACGGCGCTGGGGCGCACGCCTGGATCGGCGAAGACGTCCCGGTTCCAGGCGCCGTGGGCCGCGAGCGCGGCCGCCGCTCTGCGAGGACGGAGCACCAGATCCACGCCGTCGACGGTGCCCCGGCGCGCGGCATCGACCACGACGCCGTGGCCAGCGGTGACCACGAGGGCGCGCCGCGGTGCTTCACCCAACAGGCCCGCGAGGTGGCCGAAGAAGCGGTCGGCACCGACGGTCTCCGCGTTCAGCCGCCCGGTGCGGTGCCCGGCGAGGACCTGCGGCTGCGTGCCCTCGACCGCCATCCAGAGGCCCTGCGCGCCCGAGATCTCCTCGGCGTCGCGACGCCCCAACTCGCGGAGGACCTGCCCCAGACGGACCGGCTCCGCGGCCAGTCGCCAGGGCTGCGCGACGGCGAGGCCAGCCGGCGCCGGGGGCAGGACCAGCAGGCCCACCGCCCCCAGCAGCCCGACCACGGCCGCCCCCCGCGCCGCCGGAGTCCCCGAGGGCAGCAGCAGGCCCGCCCCGAGCACGGAGGCCGCGCCGACCGCCACCGCGGCGGCGCCCTGCGCCCCCACCAGCGGCGGACCCACGATCCACCAGCCGATCCCCAGCGCCAGGGGGCGGAGCGAGCCCCGACCGGCCGGAGCCGCCGCCGCCATCGCGAGCAGGGGCAGCAGCGCGGCCGCGATCAGGGGCACCGCGGGGCCGAGCACGGCGGCCTGCGCCACCACGCGGGCCGACCAGGCGGGAAGCTCCGGCCAGGCGAGCAGCCCACCCGCCAGGATCAGGGGCAGGAGGAGGGCCCGCCGCGCCGGCCAACGGTCCAGGGCGAGCCCTGCGCCGATCAGACCGGCCGCCGCGGCGCCCTGGACGAACCACGGGTCGGCGCCGACCCAGGGCGCCGCCGCGCCCAAGACGCAAAGCACTGCCCCTGCCACGGCCCCCGCCAGCACCCCGTGCCCGCGCGGGGGAGCCGACCCAGCGGTTGACCGCGCGCTGGCCGACCGGGAGTCGCCTTCGGGCCTTCCCTCGTTGTCAGCCGTGGACGCCGGGGGAGGGGAGGGCAGCCAGATCAACAAGGTGGCGCCCGCCACCCCCAGGATCGGGAGCCCCACCCGGGGCACCACCAGCAGGGCGCCCAGCAGGGCGGCCGCTCCGGATAGGGCCCACCAGGCGCGTGCCGGGACGATCGCGGAGCCCAGCCCGCGTCCGAGGGCCGCGCCCACCACCGCCGCGGCGAGGGTGCCCAGGACGGGGAACCCCACCGTCGCCGCCGCTCCGCCCGCCGCGGCGGCGAGCACGGGGAGCCAGGCGGGCAGCAAGCCAAGAATCAGCAGGGCGATCCGAGAAATATGCGTCGGCCTGGAGGACCGATCGCCCGCCGCCCCGAGCGCCAGACCGAGCACGAGGCCGGGGCCCGTCAGGACCTCTGGATCCGCGCCGTGAACCGCGCCAACCACGGCGCAAAATACCGCCCCCCAGGCGACCGCCGCGGCGAAGTCGCTCCAGGATCGCTGCACGGGATCTGCTCCAGGAAAGGGGCCAGCGGACCGGCGATGATCGTTGCCATTCCGGGTGGAATCAGCAAATGGAGGCGGCTGAGGCGGGCTCCGCGGGGCCGAGTGTAGCCTTGGCCCGTGGTGGCCGCGCCTTGACAAAGGAAAGTGCCCTGTAGGAAAGTCACCCACGTAGTAGCGGGGCAGGTGTGGCCTCTCTCTACCGACGGCTCGGGCCGGGGCAGATCGGCCCTAAATCGCGTGGTTGCTGCACACCATTTGAGGCTTCTTGACGCCACGATGGCTCGAGACCTCTAGTGGAAAGGCTGGGAATGGGAATTTTCTCCTTCGGCCGTCCCAAGAATGCGATCGGGCTGGATATCGGCTCCTCGTACATCAAGGTCTTGGAGCTGGCCGAGAGCAAGGGCCGGCATGCGCTCGTCAACTTCGGCATGAAGAAGCTGCCGCCGGAGGCGATCGTGGACGGCGCGTTGATGAACTCCAACATCATCGTCGACTCGATTCGAGAGCTCGTGAACTCCCACAAGATCCGCACCAAGGACGTCGTGACGTCGGTGTCGGGTCATTCGGTGATCATCAAGAAGATCAACCTGCCGGTCATGACCCGCGATGAGCTCGAAGAGTCCATCCAGTGGGAAGCCGAGCAGTACATCCCCTTCGACATCAACGATGTGAACATCGACGTCCAGATCCTCAACCCCGTCGGGGATGAGGCCGGGCAGATGGAAGTCCTCCTGGTCGCGGCCAAGAAGGACATGATCAACGACTACACGGCCATCGTGCAGGAGGCCGGGCTCAACCCGGTGGTCATGGACGTGGACTCCTTCGCGATCGAGAACTGCTTCGAGGTCAACTACGACCTGAGCCCGGACGACACCATCGTCCTGGTGAACATCGGCGCGTCGATCATCAACATCAACGTGCTGCGCGGCGGGGCCACGGCCTTCACCCGGGACATCACCCTGGGCGGCAACCAGTACACCGAAGAGATTCAGAAGCAGCTGAACGTCTCCTACGAGGAGGCGGAAGCGCTGAAGATTGGCGGCGACATCGTCCGCGACTCCCAGGCCGTCGTGCCCGAGGCGGTCGAGGGGATCATCCGCTCGGTGTCGGAGAACGTCGCCACGGAGATCCAGCGCTCGCTGGACTTCTACGCCGCGACCTCGACGGAAGACGAGATCTCGCGCATCTACCTGAGCGGCGGTTCCGCCAGGATCCCGGGGCTTACCCGGACGATCCAGGACAAGACGGGCTTGCCCGTGGAGCTGGTCAACGCCTTCCGCAAGGTGGAGATCAACGAGCGTGACTTCAACATCGCGTTCCTGAACGAGGTTGCTCCCATGGCCGCGGTCGCGGTCGGCCTCGCTCTGCGGAGGGCCGGCGACAAATGATCCGCATCAACCTGCTGCCGGTACGGGCAGCTCGGAAGAAGGAAGCGGTTCAGCGCCACCTGGTCCTGTTTGTGGCCGGGCTCGTGTTGATCCTCTTCATCGGCTTCGCGATGTACCGCGGGGAGAAGTCCGAGCTCGACGACGTCGTAGCCACGAACACCCGCCTCAAGAGCGAGATCGAGGACCTCAAGCGCATCATCGGCGAGGTCGATGAGTACAAGAAGCAGCAGGAGATCCTCGAGCGCAAGCTGGAGGTCATCTCCCGCCTGAAGGCCAACAAGACCGGCCCGGTGCACATGCTGGACGAGCTGGCCACGCGCATCCCCGAGAAGCTGTGGCTGGAGAACCTCGATGAGGTCGACCAGAAGGTGACGCTCAAGGGCGTCTCCATCAACAACGAGGTCATCGCGACGTTCATGAGCCGCCTGGAGGACTCGGACTACTTCACGGAGGTCTACCTGGTCTCCATCGAGCGGGACGAGCTGGAAGGCCTCAAGCTCAAGCGCTTCACCATCACCTCGCGCTTGACGGTGCCGGGCACCGAGAGCGGGGAGGACGGCTGACATGGGCGACCTCCTGGAACGAATCGGCAAGCTCACAGGCATCCAGAAGCTGGGCGTCGCCCTGCTGGTCTACGCCGCGATCGGCGCGGGCCTGATGTTCGGACTCATCTCGCCGACGCAGAACAAGATCGCGGCGGCCCGCTCGCAGCAGAGCAACCTGCAAGAAGAGCGGGACGAGAAGCGGGACATCGCGGAGAACCGCGACCGCTGGGAGCGCGCGGTGGAGCGCCTCAACGAGGAGCTGGCCAAGGCGGTCAAGGAGCTCCCGAACGAGCGCGAGATCCCCGAGCTTCTGCGCCGCATCTCCTCCATCGGCAAGAAGATCGGCCTGGAGTTCGCGCTGTTCCAGCCCATGCCTGAGGTCCGGCAGGAGTTCTACGCGGACGTGCCGGTCAAGCTGAAGGTCGAAGGCAGCTACCACGAGGTCGCGACCTTCTTCGACCGGGTGGGCAAGCTCAACCGGATCGTGAACATCAAGAACATCAAGCTCGACAACCCCATCGAACGCAGCGGCAAGATCGTGCTGACGATCTCCGGCACGGCCGTCACCTATCGCTTCCTCAAGGACGCTGAGACGGCGGCCGCAAGTGAGCGTCCGGCCCGCGCCCGTCGAAGCGCCCCGCGAAGCGGAGGCCACTGATGAGTACCCTCTCCCGCATCCCGCTCGTGCTCCTGTTCGCGGCCGGCCTGATGCTCGTGCTGCCTGCCTGCGATGGCGGGGGTGGCGGCGCTGCCACCACGGCGGCGAAGCCCAGCCGGCGCGCGGCCGCCAAGCCGGTCGTGGAAGAGGAGGCCGAGAAGCCGGCCGAGGAGGAAGCGGTCCGCTACTCCTACAACTCCATCGGCAAGCGGGATCCGTTCCGCTCGTTCATCGGATCGCAGGTGGTGGTCGGCACCATCGAAGGCCCCCTCGGCCCCCTGCAGAAGCACGAGATCGACCAGTATCACCTCCGCGGCATCGTCTGGAACGTCCAGGCCCCGCGGGCGCTGGTGGAAGACCCGGACGGGATCGGCCACGTGGTCGACCTGGGCACCCTGATCGGGAAGAACTGGGGCAAGGTCACCCAGATCAAGCCCGAAGAGATCATCATCACCGAGGAGTACCGGGACCCCATCGAGAACGAGTTGATCATCAACGAGATCACGATGCGGCTCCCTACCCCGGAAGAGGTCGGCAAGTGAGTACTGCGGAATCTGAACTGGGCCGGGCGGGGGTTCGGCGGAGAACTCAGGCGATGGGATCAAGCATGTTGAACGTGCGTCTCGCGCTGACTGCAGCGCTTCTGTTGATGGCTGCCCCTGCGTTCGCGCAGGACGGCGGCGTCACGGGAACGCTCACGTCGGTGAGCGTGCAGGAGTCGGGTGGTGGCGTCGCGCTGCAGCTCGGGGCCAGCGCGACGGAGCAGCTCAGCTGCGCCGACTTCCTCATCGCGGACCCCCCGCAGATCATCGTCCAGTGCGCTGGCGTGACCATCGGGGACCTCGATCCGATCCACAAGGTGGACAACGCCTGGGTCAGCCGCGTGGAGTTCGCTGAGGCGAGCGACGCAGACGGCACCAACACGGAGATCCGCGTCGTCCTGACGAAGGTGTTCGAGTACGACCTGGAGTTCCGCGCCAACGGCCTCACCGTCAACGTGCGCAGCGCCGATGCTGGCGGCGACGACGGGGGCATGGACGCGATCGCCGCTGCCATGGCCGAAGAGGAGGAGGTCGCATCGTCCTCGTCCGCCTCGGCGAAGCTCCGCCTGGACAGCACCCGCACGGGCCAGCTCTCCTCGGTGGATGGTGACCACGGCTACGGCTCGGGCGACGCCCAGGTGCGCGGCGTGGACTTCCAGCAGCAGTCCCAGGACGGCATCTCCCGCCTGATCATCACCGGCAGCCGCCGCCTGGACTACGACACGTCGTACCCGAGCGATCAGCGCATGGTGGTCTCCATCCGCGACGCCGCGCTCGGCACGGGCCTGGAGCGCCGCATCGACACCAGCCAGTTCGCCTCGGCGGTCTCCGGCGTGTCGGCCTTCCGCTCCCGCCAGGTGCGGGGCGAGGTCAAGATCGTCGTGGACCTGCGTGAGGCCGTGACCCCCACGATCTCCGAGCAGGACAACGTGGTCATCGTGGACTTCCCGATCCCGCCGTCCATCGCCGGCGCCGCGTACTCCGGCAAGGAGACGGTGGAGACCTACGAGGAGCCCGACGCGGAGGTCGCCGAGGAGGACAGCGTTCAGCAGAGCGCGGTCGCCCGCGAGCGCCTCATCGGCGGCGGCGGTCAGGTGCTCGACCCCGCGAAGTCGGCCACCCGACGGGTGCAGGGTGTCTTCGGCCAGGACGGCGTGTTCCTGGGCGAGATCGACTCCAACCACCAGTGGCGCGGGTTCCCCATCAACCTGAACCTGGTCAACGCGAACATCCACAACGTGTTCCGCCTCGTGGCTGCGGTCAGCAAGCTGAACATCGTCAGCTCCGACGACGTCGAGGGCAACGGG
>CALCXL010000265.1 GCA_937907595.1 uncultured Pseudomonadota bacterium | reverse complement strand
GGTGGTCGAAGAGCTGCCCGCCAGCGCCCTGCGCACCGGGGGCGAGGCCCGCGCAGAGCGGCACCCCTACACCGAGCACCTGCTCTCCAGCGCGTTCGGCCCCCACGAGCACCTGCGCGCCCGCCGCCACGCCCTGCCCGCGGGCGCCTCGGGCTGCCTCTGGGCCGACTCCTGCGCCCGCACCGGCCCCGACGACCCCCTGTGGCGCCGCTGCACCACTGAACGCCCGACCCTGGTCCAACCTGGAAGCGACCGCCGCGTCGCCTGCCATCGCTTCGCCCCGAACCCGGAGCTCACCCCATGAGCCGCCCCCTCCCGTTGCTGCTCTCGCTGTCGCTGCTGCCCTCCCTGGCGCTGGCCGGCTCCGCCCTGCCCGTCTCCCAGGAGCGGCAAGCCAACGCCATGGATCCGCGCCTGTCCCCCGACGGGCGGCGCCTGAGCTTCGAGGTCTCCCACGCCCAGGAGAAGTACACCGAGCTCTTCGTGGTCAGCGCGGACGGGGGCGCAGAAGAGACAGTGCAGCCCTCGGCCTCCGCGGGCGGGCTGGGCGGGCGCTTCATGGACCGCCGGCAGGTCAACCACGAGTTCACCTGGGCGCCGAACGGCCAGCTCTGGGCCTTCAGCTCCAGCGGCGTCGACGACGAGTTCGACGTCTGGGTGCGCGGAGTCACCGTGCCCCTGGGCGGCGACGACAAGGAAGGCGGCCCCGCCTTCTCCGCCGACGGGCGCTACCTGGTGTGGTGCTCGGCCTCCACCGGCGACGGCGACCTGTACCTGGCCGACATCTACGCCTTGGAGAAGCCGCCCGCCCAGCTCACGACCTCGCCCGGCCTGGACTTCTACGCCACGTTCTCACCCCAGGGCACCCGCCTGGCCTACTCGGCCATGACGGAGGACGGCGCCAACATCCACGTGATCGAGGACCCGCTGGACCCCGCGCGATCCAACCGCGCGCTCACAAGGTGGAAGTCCAACCAGCTCAAGCCCTCGTGGGCGCCCGACGGGAGCAAGCTGGCCTTCTACAGCAACCACGGCCGGGAATCGGGCTTCGACGTCTACGTGGTCGATCTGGCCGGCGGCACGCCCCGCAAGCTGATCGAAGGCGTCGTGCCCAACGAGCGACGCGGGCCACCCTGGACCCCGGACAGCCGGGAGGTCGTCGCCGTGCGCGACGATCCCAACGCCGGCGACCCCCTGGTCCGGGTCAGCGTGGCCACGGGCGCCTCGGAGACGATCGACACCGGCACCGTCAACAACGCCGAACCCAGCGTCGCGGCGCAGCTGGTCAACGGGCGGATCCGGGTGGCCTTCGTCAGCCAGGGTCGCCGCGGAGACCAGAAGCAGGACTGGCGGCGCGTCTGGCGGATCGACCTGTCGGTCGCGAAGTGATCCGGAACGAGACCCGCGGCACCGTTCTGGCCACAGCGGAGGTCTGGGCCACGAGCTCGGCCGATCGCATGCGGGGGCTGCTGGACCGCGACGGCCTCGAGCCCGGCGAGGCCCTCGTGATCTCCCCCTGCAACTCCGTGCACATGTTCGGCATGGCCTTCGCCCTGGACGTCGTGTTCGTGAAGAAGGACGGGAGGGTGGTGCGGGCGATCCCGAACCTGCGCCGCAACCGCCTGACCCGCATCTACTGGACGGCGCGCCACACCATCGAGCTGCCGGTGGGTGTGATCGAAGCGACCGGCACCCAGCCCGGCGATCAACTCAGCTGGGATCCCGCGGGCTGATCGACGCACGCAGCGGCCACCGCGCCGCAACCGGGCCTCCACAACTCCGCCACAAGCGCGCGGGGGAGGGGAGCCCGCCGCCCGGGCAAACCGCGGCTGTGACAGGATCTCCACAAGCCCCCAACCAGCTGTATTTCCAGCGCTTTCGCCCAGTAAGCAAGCAATATGTCAAGAGCTTGCAAAGAATATCTCAAGAGTTCATTGACCGTTTCCGTGCCTCGGCGCTACCGTTTCCTCGTCCCAGAGACCCCTGGGACGGACCCGCAAGGAGGCATGAATGCAGCGCATTCCGAACCGACGAGCCCCCCGTTCGTCGGGCCAGGCGATGACCGAATACATCATCCTGGTCGTCGCGCTGTTCATCGGCCTCATCCCGGTCATGGCGGCGCTGCAAGAGGCCTTCGGCCGCTACTACAACTTCGTCGCTACCTGGATCAGCCTTCCCATCCCCTGATCCCCCAAGGAGTCTCACCATGATCGCCAAGAACCTCGACATCATCGCCTCCTCCGCCCGCGACGCCATGACCCGCCTGCACAACGACGAGCGCGGCCAGGGCATGACGGAGTACGTCATCATCCTGGTGGCCATCGCCGTGGTCTGCATCGCCATCGCCGTCCAGTTCGGCGGCAAGATCAAGGGCCTGTTCGAGACCGCCGACGGCGAGATCGACACGGTCGACCAGAACCTGTAGGCCGCAGAAGGCCCGAACCGGATGCTCAACCCGGACGACACGGGAGCCTGGGGATGGATCGCCGTCACGACGTGTGTGGGAGTCATGGCCGTCATGGTCCACTCCGACCTGCGCTCGGCGAAGATCCCCAACAAGCTCACCTACCCCGCCGCCGCGGCGGGGGTGTTGCTGCACGTCGTCAGTGCGGAGAGCGTCCGTTCGGGCCTGGCCCAGGGCTTCGGCGGCCTGGCGCTGGGCTTCGGCATCCTCTTCCTGGGCTACATGTTCGGGGGGATCGGGGGCGGAGACGTCAAGGCAGCCGGGGCCCTGGGGGCCCTGACCGGCATCAACACGACGGCCTACGGGCTGCTCTATTCGGGCCTCCTGGGCGGCGCGATCGCCATGGGCCTGATGATCTGGAAGGGCAAGTTCCTCTCCAGCATGAAGAACATCCTTCGCTTCTTCTTCACAGCGTTGATCCCAATGCTGGAGACGGAGATGCCGAAGGACGAGAACCAGATCCCGTTCCCCCTGGGCGTCGCCCTGGCCGGGGGTTGGATCTGGGCGATGACCGAAGAGGGACTCCTCGACGCCATGCCCTTGATCGACCTGGGCATTTGAGTCGGAGGATCCGGATCGCACGGAGGCAGCGATGAAGCCATCGAGTCGAGCCTGGTACGCCGCAGGGACCTTCGGGAGCATCGCGCTCCTGCTGGCCTGGCGCGCTGGCGCCCAGACCTGGGGCCGCGAGAGCGCCGCCCTCCTGGAGCCGTCCCTGCTGGGGCGCTTCGCCGCCGCCACCCCCTTGCCCGGCCCGGTCTACACCGCCGACGTCCTCCTCTACGCGCTGCTGGGCAGCCTCACGATCGTCGCCGCCGGTCGGGTCCTGTGGATGCTCGCGCGGGTCGCGGGGCCCATCGTCGGTGGGCTGCTGCGCGGCCGCCGCCCCAACCTGGGCGAGTCCGGCCAGGCCATGACGGAGGTGGCGGTCAGCTTCCCCGTGCTGCTGATCACCACCCTGATCCTCATGCAGCTGGCCCTGCTGTACCAGGCCAAGAACGTCGTCACCTACGCCGCCTTCGCCGCCACCCGCGCCGCCATCGTCTGGATCCCCGTGGAAGCCGGCGGGGAGGCCAAGCACTCCATCAACGTCGACGGCGGGGACAAGTACGACAAGATCCACCAGGCCGCGGCCATGGCCTGCGTGCCCATCAGCCCCCGGGCGTCGGTGGTGTTGGACAGCCTGCCCTTCGTCGGGGACATCATCGGCGCCGCCTTCGACGTCTTCGAGGACATCTTCGCCAGCCTCGGCCTGGCCGGGGAGATGGTTGACAACGCGCTGCAGCGCTACGCCTTCTCCTCCTTCGCCACCAACCTCACCTTCTACCAGGGCGACGAGAACGGCCTGGAGGAGCTGACGGGCGAGGTGAGCTTCGCGTACCCCGACGGCCCCGACGTCGGCGTGAAGGTCATGCACCGGTACTACTTGCCGATCCCCCTGGCCAACCGGATCATCGGGAACGACTGGTCGATCATCGACCTGGGCCCGATCTTCAGCCTGTCCCTGCCCGGCCAGTACACAGACATCTCTTCCCGGGTGGTCCTGCCCCTGGAAGGGGAGACCGGAAACCCGCCCATCACGGGCTTCTGGGATTGATGGAGCTGCCATGAACGTCGACACCGAACAGAACGACTGGATGGCGAAGCTGCGGGCGCGGCTGCGCGGCTTCCACGGGGACGAGGGTGGCCAGTCCATCGTCTACCTCGTGCTCATCATGTTCCTGCTGGCCTGCTTCACCTTCATGGTGATCAACAGCGGCGCCCTCCTGCACGACAAGATGCAGGCCCAGTCCGCGTCCGACGCGGCGGTCATGTCCGGCTCCACCTGGATGGTGCGGGCCATGAACCTCAACTCGATGATGAACATCTTCCTGGCCATGCTCCTGGCCGAGGAGATCATGATGAAGGCGGTCTTCTGGACGGCCTTGACGGCGCTCCTGCTCGCGCCCGCCATCGAGGCCTTCTGGCTGGGCGTCTGCCTCACCACCGGCACCTGCAACCCCGCCATCGACGTCGTCATCGACACCTTCGACCTCTTCCCGCTGCTCTGGGAGACCGAGGACCACGAGGACTTCCTCTGGGACGTGATGGAGGCGGTCTCCGACGTGGAAGAGACCGTGGACACCGCCATGCCCATCGTGGCGGAGCTGGAGTCCTTCACCATCTCCATGCGCAACGGCGCCAGCTTCGGGATGATGTACCCGCCCACGCTGCCCACCGAACAGGGGGAGATGCAGGACCTCTGCGAGACGGTGCTCTCAGGATCGGAGGGGGGCTACAACGAGGTCCAGTACAGCGTCTTCGGCTCCCTGACCAACGCGATCGGATCGATCTCCGGCTTCAACTACGACGACGAGATCCGGAACATCGCCTCGGGCATCCTCACCGACTTCCTGGGCCTGGGGGGACCGCTTTGGGGCGAACTCCAGATCCCGTACCACATCTTCTGGGCGCAGACGGCGCCGTACCACTTCACGAACATCATGTTCGCCTTCGCGGTGCAGGCCCGCTACGCGGTGATGTGCGGCGGATCGCTGGGGGAGAGCTCGCGCAGCTTCAGCGTGCCCGCGGCCTGGTGGTGCTTCTTCTGCGACGACAACGAGATCAACATCCCGAACCCCGCCATGTACCTGGGCGCGGCCTTCGCCTTCCTGGACTCGGGCAACCCCAACGTGCAGCCCTACATCCTCGCGGACGACTGGGAGGAGCGGAAGAACTACTGGGGCTTCTCGTACAAGACCCCCGAGGACATCCAGGCGCGCTTCATCCCGGACTTCTTCACCAACAGCTTCGGCGACGAACTGGGGATGATCACGGTCGCACAGGCGCAGATCTACAACCCACACGAAGACGGCGGCATGTTCAGTCCGCACTGGCGCACTCACCTGCACCCCGTCCAGCTCAGCCCGAACGAGGCCACCGCGGCCGGCGGATTCGCCTCCACGGGACCCTTCGGGGAGGCAGACTCCGGGGCCGTCGGCGGCTTTGTGGGCATCCTCGACGTCCTGTCCGGCACCGGGCTCGACGAACTCTTCGCGCACTAGGAGACGCCGCCATGCTCAAGACCATGCGCAAGTCCCTCCAGCCGCCCGAGCGCGGCCAGGCCATGACCGAGTTCATCATCTGGGCGTTCGTGCTGCTGCTGATGATCTCCGGGATCGTCTGGTTCGGCCGGGCCTACAACCTCAAGCTCTACTGCCTGTCGGCCGCGCGCTACGTCGCCTGGTCGGAGATGCAGACGGCGGAGACCGACCGGGACATGGACACGATCCTGGCCCGGGCGGCGGTCTACTACCCCATGGAGGACGAGTACGGCGCCCAGTTCAACAACCTGGAGCCCGACTCGCTCTACTCCGCCAGCGACATGGACTCCGGCGGCGGCCCCGGCGGCGACGGCATGTCCATCTTCTCCATCCTGGGCGGGATGATGGGCGTGGCCAGCAACACCAAGGGCTGGGAAGTGACCGCCAACTACAACCCCGGCGGCATCCTCGACTCCACGCTGCCCGGCGGCTCGTCGGTGCGCAGCCAGCACTTCGTCTCCGGCGGGGCCTGGCACAAGAAGCAGATGGAGGGGGACCTCATCATCATGGCCGTCAAGGGGAGTCTCTTCCTCTGGTCGACCACCGTGCTGAACTAGGAGCGGGCCATGCGATTCTTCCGTGCCCTCTACAAGCGAGGCTTCCGCGCCTTCCTCATCGTCCTGCTGGTGGGCTCGATCTTCGCGTTCGGCCACACCATGACCCCCCGGGGCCCCGACGCCCTGGCCAAGGTGTTCATCGACGACGTGGGGCCCGCCCTCAGCCACCCGGGCATGCCGGCCTTCATGAGCCACCAGGTGGAGGAGGGGACCGTCCAGGAGGTCTTCTTCAACGGCAACCAGCTCTTCTACACGCTCAACCGCAGCGACAAGTCGCCCCAGCAGCTGATCGACTACTACGCGAACCTCTACAACGGCCCCGATCGTGAGATCGCGCCGCAGGCCGCGCGCAACGAGATCCTCAAGACGGTCAAGGACAAGGCCGACCGGGCCGAGCAGGCCCGCCGCATCGAGGAGACCGAGAAGATCATGAACCAGCGCTACGTCAGCTTCGACGGTGAGGGCTGGGCGGGCTTCGCGCAGATCGTCACCGGCAAGGAAGGCGACTCGGACTGGCAGAAGGACACGGTCGAGCGGATCCGCAGCTTCAAGGACACGGGCAACCTCAACACCCTGGGCGATCCCAAGGTGATGGTGGCCTTCGACGACCCCTCCCGCGGCGACGTGCAGTACTTCAACGTCTGGCCCGGCCCCGACTTCGACATGAAGAAGACGCGCCCCAAGGACGACCAGGACACCCCCGGCTACGACGTCGAGGACATCCAGCGCCCCCACAACAGCCAGCGCCTGGCGACCTTCGCCCAGGAGCACGCCGGCGTGAACTACGAGGTCATCGTCTACAAGCACGGCGGCCAGATCGTGGACGCCATGGAGCACTGGTACACGGAGATGGGCAACGACGACTGGGCCGTCTCCTCCAGCGTCGAGCAGGCCCGCGCCAAGGACCTGGACTTCGCGCCGGCCCTGCTGTTCAGCAAGGACGGGCGGGAGGCCTTCATCGCCCTGCGCAAGACCGACGAGGGCGTCACCA
>CALCXL010000264.1 GCA_937907595.1 uncultured Pseudomonadota bacterium | reverse complement strand
GCGCGCTTGCCCGCCTCCAGGGTGCCGGTGAGGGCGTCGATGCCCAGGGTCCAGGCGGGGTTGGCGGTGATCCACCGCAGGGCCTGGTCGTCGGTCAAGGCGACGCCGGCTTCCCGCCCCCAGCGCAGGGCCTTGGCGGCCTCCTGGTTGAGGCGCTGGATGCCGTCGCCGCTGTCGCTGTGGATGACGGCCCGGGCGCCGGCCTCGGTCAGCAGCGCCGCGTTGTGGGGGATGCCGTCGTAGGCCTCGAGCTTGAAGCCCCACCAGTCGGCCCAGGTGGAGCAGGAGACGCCGCGATCGGCGAGCACGTCGCGGATCTTGTAGGCCTCCAGGCAGTGGTGGAAGCCGCGGACCTGCCAGCCAAACTCGTCGGCCACCTGCAGGACGTCGAGCATGTCGTCGGCCTTGTAGCAGTGGATCTGCGGCAGGATCTCGCCCCGCAGCACCCCCACCAGCGTCTCCAGATCCAGGTCTCGCTCGGGCCACTCGGCCTCCGGGTGCTTCTCCGCCTCGCCCTTCTTCGCCTTCTTCTTCCCCTTGTCGCCGGCCGCGGCCTTCCGGTCGGCCTCGTCCCAGAGTCGGCGACGGGCCTCCGCCTTCAGCCAGGCGGAGCGAAAGCTGCGCAGGTTGCCCATGCGGGTGCTGGGGCCGCCCTTCTCCTTGTAGACCCTCTTGGGGTTCTCCCCGCAGGCCATCTTCACCGTCTCCGGCGCGCCCGGCAGGCGCATGGCGCGGGGCCCGCGGCGCGGCACGTTCTGCAGGACGACGCCGCGGCCGCCGATGAGGTTGGCCGAGCCCGGGAGGATCTGCAGGGCGGTGACGCCGCCGGCCAGGGCGCGCTCCAGCCCGGGGTCCTGGGGCCAGAAGGAGTGCTCCGCCCAGACGCCGGCGGTGGTGGGCGCCGTGGCCTCGTTGCCGTCGCTGTGGGCGGTGCCGCCGGGGGAGGGGTACACGCCCAGGTGGCTGTGGGTGTCGATGAGGCCGGGCGTGATCGTGTGGCCCTGCAGATCCAGCACCGCCGCGCCCTCAGGCACCGAGGGGGGCTGCCCGGCCCCGACCGCGGCGATGAGCCCGTCGGCCAGGACCACGTAGCCGGGATCGTGCACCGCGCCGGCGGCCGTCATCACCCGAGCGTTGACGAGCAGCACCGACGGCGGGGCGGCGGCGACCGCGGGCTCCACCACGCCCAGGCCGCGCTCCTGGACCACCGCCCAGGGCGACGGGGCCTGGGCGGGGTTCACAGAGGGAGCGGCGGCGGCGGCGCTCGGCAGGAGGAGCGCCGCGAGCAGCGGGAGCAGGGTCTTGAACATCGAATCTCCGGAAGGGCGCGGATCGTTGCACTGCAGGGTGTCGGCGGCAACGTCGGAGCGCAGCGGCGTGCGGCGAGTTTGCGACCGAGCCAATTCGCCGCACGTTGCTCGGCCGTTGCCCCCGGGCGGTTGCGGCGGCAGGATGCGCGCGGAGGTCCCATGCGTCACCTGCTCCCGCTGCTGCCCCTGTCGCTCCTGCTCGCCTGCAGCGGCCCCGCGCCCGCGCCGGAGGCCCCTGAGGTGGAGGAGTCCCCCGCGGCGGCTCCGGCGTCGGCGTCGGCCGATGCGCAGGCGGTGCCCCAGAAGATCGATCTGGAGGCGGTGGCCAACGAGGGCCGCACGGCGATGTTCGTGCCGGCCCCCAGCGAGTTCGAGGCGGTGCTGGCGGCCAACGCCGCGGGCCTGGACCTCAAGTCGTTGGTTCCCAGCGGCACGCGGAGCCTGGCGGGGCTGAGCAAGCCGCTGCTGGCCCTGGAGACGGGGACCCGCATCACCGCGGTCCTGCTGACGGCCGACGCCGGCGACCGCCCGGGGCTGGTGGCGCGGCTGGGCGCGGCCCGGGAGGGGCTGGTGGCCCTCGCCGCGGGGGACGCCGTGCTCCAGGAGATCGACGCCTTCACCGCCGACGTGCAGGGCGGCACGCTGGAGTCCCGGGAGCTGACCCCCGCCCTGGACGTCCTGTCCGAGCGCATCCACGACGCCCTCCACGAGAACACCGATCGCAACACGGCGACGTTGGTGCAGGCCGGCGGTTGGGTGCAGGGCGCGCACCTGCTGGCCCGCGCGCTGGGGCGGGGGGAGCTCACCCCCGACGCCGCGGCGCTCTTCCACCAGGCGTCGCTGGTGCACCACTTCGAGCTGTTCTTGAAGGCATCGGACCCGGCCCGGGCCGGCGACCCCCGCCTGAACACCGTGATCGAGCGGATGGGCGAGCTTCGGTGGCTGGCCGGCCAGGAGGCGCTGACCCAGGAGCAGGTCCGGGACATCCAGCGGCTGACCGGCGAGATCATCGCGGCGTTCCGCCAGGCTCCCTGACCCCTCCCGGCTCGTCCCCTGCTCTCCGCCGGCCTTGGCGCGGGGCGCGGGCCTCGGTTAGGGTCGCGCCACCGGCCGAGGGGGCCGGCAAGGAGGGGACTCCCGTGACCGTTTCTCGATGCTCGTTGTTCTTGCTCGCCGCTCTGGCGGTGGGCTGCGGTTCCTCCGACGAGGCCGCGCCGCCCGCGCCGTCCACGCCCGGTGGCGAGGCCGAGCTCCGGGTGGACTTCGGCGTGGACCCCGTCGCAAAGGTCCTCCGGCTGGGTGCGCTCAACGGTGAGAGCGGACCGGCGGCCGCGATCGGCGTGCCCTACGCCAACGGCAAGCGCGTCCTGGCCGCCCAGGTCAACGCCGGTGGCAGCGGCATCCTCCCCGTCGGCTGGACCGTGGAGCTGGTGGAGCGCGACCACGGCTACAACCCGCAGCAGTCCGTGCAGGCCTACAAGGAGATCAAGGACGAGGTCCTGTTCGTGGCGACCAGCTTCGGCACGCCGAACACCCTGCCCCTGGTGCCCATGCTGCGCACCGACGGCATGCTTGTTTTTCCCGCCTCCCTCAGCTCGCAGATGGCCGCCGAGCCGCACACGCCGCCGGCGGGCCCCAGCTACGTGGTGGAGGCGGGCCGCGCCATGGACTGGGCGGTGGAGTCCGCCGGCGGCACCGACGCCGTGAAGGCGGGGATCGTCTACCAGCAGGACGACTACGGGAAGGACGGCCTCAACGGCTGGAGCGCCCAGGCCGCCCTGCACGGGGTCAGCGTCGTGGCCCAGCAGACGGTCGCGCCGGGGCAGAAGGACATGACCGCGGTGATCTCCGCGCTCAAGGACGCGGGCGCCACCCACGTCCTGTTGACGACCTTGCCGTCGGCCACCGGCCCCATCCTGGGCACCGCTGCCCAGCTGCAGTACGCGCCGGTCTGGATCGGCAACACCCCCGCCTGGATCGACGGCTTCTTCCGGCCCGACGTCATCCCGCCCGCGGTCTTCGCCACCTACCACCAGGTCCTGGGCCTGCCCTACTGGGGCGAGGACGTGCCGGGAATGGACACGTTCCTGGCCGCCTTCGACAAGCACAAGCCCGAGGGGGCCCGCCCCGACTTCTACACGA
>CALCXL010000263.1 GCA_937907595.1 uncultured Pseudomonadota bacterium | reverse complement strand
CGGCGGGGGGCCTGTTGGGTTGGGGCCTGCTGAGCGGCGCGGCCCTGTCCTCGGGGCTCCTGGTGCCCCTGGTCGCCCCGGCGCTGGCCCTGGTGCTGCCCGGGGTGGCCGCCGCCGCCGCGCGCTTCTCAGGGGAGCGGGCCACCCGGCGCCGGCTGGCCTCCACCCTGGGCTCCTACGTCAACCCGCACGTCCTGGCCGCGGTGCTGGCGGACCCGGACGCCGTGGGCATCCAGGGGGCGCGTCGGCGGGTGACCGTGTTGATGGCGGACATCGTGGGCTACTCCACCTTCAGCGAGGATCGGCCGCCCGAGGAGATCGTTGGCGTGCTCAACGAGTACTTCACCGAGGTCACCGAGGCGATCCAGGCGGCCGGCGGCACCGTCGACAAGTTCATCGGCGACGGCCTGCTGGCGATCTTCGGCGCGCCGCTCCCCCTGGAGACGGACGGGGCCGAGCAGGCGGTGGCGGCGGCGATGGAGATGAGCCGGCGCCTGGACGGGCTGGCCGGGCGATGGCGGGCGCGCGGCCTCCCGGAGCTGGACATCGGCATCGGGGTGCACACGGGCGACGCCGTCGTCGGCAACATCGGCAGCCCCCGCAAGATGGAGTTCACGGTGATCGGCGACGCGGTGAACGTGGCGGCGCGCATCGAATCGACAACCCGCTCCTTCAGCCGCCGGATCCTGCTGAGCGAGGGCACCGTCGAGCGTTTGCGCCAGCCGCCGCCCCTGACGGACCTGGGCGAGGTGCAGGTCAAGGGACGGCGACAGCCCGTGAGGCTCTATGGGCTGGCCGAGGAGGACTGATATCCTCGGCGGCGTCTCAAGAGGGGTGGCGGTGAGAGTCTTCCTGGTCGTACTCAGTCTGATGTTTGCGCTCCCTGCCTGGGCAGGGGACGCGGACGACGCGGCCATCGCCGCCGACGACGCGGTGACCAACCACTGCGCCGAGGGCTGGGGGGAGGAGAGCGCCAAGCCCGACGCCCTCATCGCCATCGGCGAGGCCCTCAAGCTGGTGCAGAGCGCCTACGAGAAGGAGCGGGCGCCGTTCCTGCTGTACTACCGCGGCGCGCTCTACAAGTGCCTGGGGCAGTTCGAGGAAGCCCTGGACGACCTGGAGGCCTTCGTGAACGCCGAGCGGGCCAACCCGGCCTACGCCCAGCAGGTCAAGGTCGCCGCGGTCCAGCTGGAGCGAGCGGGCCGGGCCGTGGAAGCGGCGGGCGCCGGCGCGTCGGCGAGCTGGATCCGCCGGGTCGACCACCTGGAGGTCTCCTTGCGGGCGGGCGCCGGCGTCGCGATCCGCTCCCGCAACTGCACCGAGGGGGACAGCGGCGTGCTCAGCCAGCTCTGCAGCTACGCCGGCCACCCCGGCGCCGCCTCCTACGCCGTGGGCGCCGCGCCCCTGGACGGCCGCCTCGCGGTGACGGGCTTCTTCGCCGCGCCCATCGGCCTGGGCGTGTCCCTGACCGGGCAGTGGCACTGGGCCGACGAGTCGAAGGACGAGGTGACGCCGGACACCTTCGAGGCCCCGATCGTCGGCACCGAGCCCTTCTCGAAGAACAACAGCATCGACTGGGGCATCACCCACCCCGGCTTCGTGGCCGGCGTGGGGCCGGTGATCCGCGCGGCCAACTGGCAGTCCTCGGGCCGGGCGCGCGGGCTGCGGATCGAGCCCCAGTTCGCGGTGGGCCTCAGCTGGTTCGAGCCCGTCGCCGGCCACTACCTGCACCAGACCTCGGCCTCCAGCTTTCAGACCCTGGGCGGCGAGTGGCGGGCGCTGCACCTGGGCGGCGCGCTGCGGGTGGAGGGGCAGGCGGAGATCGGCAACCGCACGCTCTTCCTGGCCGACGTGCGCGGCGTGGTCTTCGCTCCGGCCAGCGGCGAGCGCCTGGAGCAGACCCGGCCCGCCGGCGGCAACGTGCGGGTGCCCCTCGCCCCCACGGCCTCGGACCGTGTGCTGCTGGACGGAGGCTTCGCCGTACGCTTCGTGCCGTCGGACGCAGGGGTGGTGAGCGTCGGCCCCGACCTCCGGTTGGGCTTCGACGGCCGCTGGTTGACCTTTCCCGAGGGCGAGGACCACGCCTGGGACGTCGACAGCTCCGGCACCGTGGACTCCAAGGTGTTCTCCACGCTCCGGATCAAGGCGAGCGTGATCCTGGGGCTGACCCTGGAGTTCGGCGGCGGGTAGCGCCGCGCAGCGCGATCCCCTCCCGTCGCCCCGTGGACCCCCCAGAGGGGCCGTCGCCCACCGCCCCCTCCCCCAGCGATCGAGCCGCCCTTGCCCACCGCCCTGGTCACCAACCCCGCCAGCGGGCGCAACCGCCGCGATCCGCACCTGCGACGCCGCCTGCTCACCGCCCTGGGACCCGACGCCCTGGATCTGGTCCCCGAGGGGCCCGAGGGGTGGCCCGCCGTGGCGGCCCGCCTGCTGGAAGCCGGGGTGCAGCGCGCGGCGGTGAGCGGCGGCGACGGCACCCTGCACTGCCTCATCAGCGCCCTGGGCCAGCAGGCGCCCCCCGAGCGGTGGCCGGCCCTGGCCCTGATGCGCGCCGGCACCATGAACACCCTGGCCGCCAACCTGCACCTGCGCGGCCGCCCGGAGCACCTGGCCGCGGCCGTGGCCACCGCGGTGGAGACGCCCCTGCCCTGCCTGCGCGTGGGCGAACGCTGGGGTTTTCTCTTCGGCGTCGGGGTGCCCGTCTCCTTCCTGCGCGCCTACTACGCCGGCCGGACCGGGCCCCTGGGTGCGGCCTGGCTGCTGGCCCGCGTCGTGGCCGGGCTCCCCCTGCGCACCCGCCTGACCCGCGACCTGCTGGAGCGCACGGGCGCGGCGGTCTCCGTCGACGGTCAACCCTGGCGATCGGGCTCCTGGGTGGGCCTGGGCGCCGCCACGGTGCCGAACCTGGGCCTGGGCTTCGAGCCCTGCGCGCACACCCCCCGGCCGGGCAAGCTGGAGGCCTACGGCTTCGGCGGGGCGCCCTGGACCGCCGCGGCGAACCTGCCCCGCATGCGACTGGGGCGGGCCCTGCGGGGTGATCGCGTGGAGCAGGCCCTGGGCGCCGAGCTGGTCATCGAAGGGGATGAGCCCCTGGCCTGGATGATGGACGGCGACCTGTACGGCGGCGAGCGGGTGCTGCGTGTGGCGGTCGACGGGCCCGTGCGCTTCCTGCGGCCCGCCGACGCCCGCGCGCTGCCGGCGCCGCGCGACCTGGGGCTCAGCCTGCCGCCGCCCCCGCCCGTCG
>CALCXL010000262.1 GCA_937907595.1 uncultured Pseudomonadota bacterium | reverse complement strand
GACGCCGGGGACGACGACGACACCGGGGACGACGACGACACCGGGGACGACGACGACGCTCTGGACGACGACGACTCGGGCCCCGTCGACCCCTGCCTGGACCTGCTCCGCCAGACCAACGTGGGTTGCGAGTTCTGGGCCGTCGACCTGGACAACGCGGAGAACCTCGTCGACTCGGCCGCCGCCGCGCAGTTCGCGGTGGTCGTGGCCCACGCCTCGCCCGAGCCCTCGGCCTTCGTGGAGGTGCACATCAACCTGGCCGATCCCGGCCAGCCCCTGAACCTGCAGCTGGTGGACTCCGCGACGATCCCCCAGGGCGGCCTGCACATCTTCCGCCTGCCGCGGCGGGACGTGGACGGGGAGAACGTCACCGACGGCGTCGACGACGGCCCCCAGACCTGGCTGAGCTCGCGCGCCTTCCGCGTGACCTCCACCGCGCCCGTGGTGGCCTACCAGTTCAACCCCCTGGATCAGCAGTTCAGCAACGACGCGTCCCTGCTGCTGCCCACCCACAGCCTGGGCGACGAGCACCACGTCGTCAGCTACGCCCCCGGCGCGCCCACCGACTTCCTGGGCGCGCCCGGCAACCGCGGCTACGTCACCATCGTCGGCGCGCACGAGGGCACCATCGTCGACGTCACGCCCAGCTACGACGTGCTCGCGGGGCCCGGGGTGCCCGACGTGGGCGGGGGCATCGGCATCCTGGCCGGCACGACCCAGACGTTCACCCTGGGCCCCTTCGACGTGCTCAACCTGGAGACCCCCTTCATCAACATCCTGAGCTTCCCGCCGGAGCCCATCCCCGACTTCACCGGCACCGTGGTCTCCTCGGACCTGCCCGTGGCGGTGTTCACGGGTGTGGACCTGAGCCAGGTCAGCGACGGCTACAACCCCGACCCCTGCTGCGCCGAGCACATGGAGCAGCAGGTCCTGCCCACGCGGGCCATGCGGACCCAGTTCGTGGTGTCCCGTTCGGCCACGCGCAGCAGCGGTCAGCCGGAGAACGACGTGTACCGCGTGTTGGCCGTGACCCCGGGCACCACGGTCACCACCAACCTGCCGGGCGCCGACGCCGCCTTCTCCCTGGGCGCGGGCGAGTTCCGGGAGTTCCAGACCCCCACGGGCTTCGTGCTGGAGGCCTCCAGCCCCGTGCACGTCGCCCAGTTCCTGGTGGCGGGCGGCGACGTGCCCAGCGGACCCATCGGCGACAGCTCCCTGCTCTACGTGCCCCCGGTGGACCAGCGGCGCGGCACCTACACCTTCACCACCGGCGAGGGCTTCAGCCGCAACCACGTCGTGGTGAACCGGGTGCAGGGCACGGTCGTGACCGTCGACGGGGTGGCCTCCACCGACCCCGGCTCGGGCTGCGGGGCGCCGACGGAGGACGGGCAGATGAACGGGCTGACCTACGAGACCATCGAATGCGACATCGCCGACGGCGTGCACACCGTGCACTCGGGCACGGTCGCCGACGAGGCGGGGGAGCCCCTGGGCGTGTACGTCTACGGCTACTACAGCGCGGGCAGCTACTCCTACCCCGCCGGGGCGGGCCTGGGCGGCTGATCCGCGGAGGGGCCACCGAGCGTCAGCGGCTGACCTCGGCCTTCCAGGCCATCGCCTCGATGAGGTCGGCGCTCTTGCGGTGCTGGCGCGCGGCCTCTTCCCAGCTTGCGATCGCCTTCTCGGCGCGGACCCGCAGGGACTCGTCGTCGCCCTTCGCCTTCCACAGCCGGAGCCGCGCGTTGGCGTGGATGGCGTGGGCGCGCAGCAGCACCCCCACGAAGTCCACCGGCTCGCTGGCTGCGGCTGCCTGGGCCCCGGCGCGGGCGAGTCGGGCGGCGGCGTCCAGGTCCCCGGCGGCGAGCAGGCAGCCCGCGCGCAGGGTCTTCAGGCGGAGGTCCTTGCGGGCGCGGGGCACGTCGTCAAAGCGCGCGACCAGGGCGCAGGTGCCGTCGACGTCGCCGGCCGCGTCGCGGTGGATGGCCAGCAGGAGCAGGCTCCAGTAGCCGTCGCCGGTCTTGGGGTTGGCCTCATCGATCTCCGCTTCGAGCTGCCCGACCTCCAGGGAGGAGAGGCCCCCGCCCCAGGCGCGGCTCAGGTGGCTGTGGGCCCAGCCGGCCTGGGCGGCGGGCGCCAGGAGCAAGATCGCGGCGGTCAGGGCCAGGGCAAGTCGCGTCATCACCTCTCCTCATCGGTCCCGTTCGAGCCTTGTTGAGCCCGGCGCGGGGTGCCGAGCACCCTCTGCGGTGCGGAGAGAGGGTGGGCTCGGTCTGGGCCGGGCCCATGTGAGCGTTCGAAAGGGTCGGCGAGCGGGCGTGATCCGAGCCCGCTCACTCCATGCGCAGCACGCGACGGCCCAGGGCCAGGTCGGGGAGCTCGCCGGTCCAGTGCTCGAAGCTGAGCGCCGCCTGCCACAGGAACATGCCGCGGCCGTCCAGCCCCATCAGGCCGGCCTTGCGGGCGATCTCCAGCAGCGCGCGGTTGCGCAGGTAGTAGTTGATGTCGATCAGGACGGCGTGGTCGGCCAGGGGGGTCAGGTCCAGGCTGCCCACCGTCGCCTCCGCCTCGGGGGGGAGCGTGTTCACCACCAGGTCCACCGACACCTCGAGGATGTCCAGGAGCTCGGCGTGCAGGGGAGCGACCCCGGTGGCGCCCACGGCCTGGGACACGCGCTCGGCGTTCTGCAGGGTGCGGTTGGCGATCCACACCGACGCCGTGCCGCCCCGGACCAGGGCCGCCGCGATCGCCCGGGCGGCGCCCCCGGCGCCCAGGATCACCACGTCCTTGCCCATGACCGACTCGGCCATCTCCTCCTCCACCGCCGCCACGAAGCCGCGGCCGTCGGTGTTGCCGGCGGTCCACTGCTGGTCCTCGTCGCGGTAGAGCACGTTGGTGGCGCCGGCGGCTTCGGCGTGGCCGTCGATGCGCTTGGCGTGCCCGAGCATGGCCACCTTGTGGGGCACCGTGACGTTGAGCCCGCTGTACTCGAAGGGCAGGGACGGGCCCCGATGCACCAGGTCGGCCGGGGCGATGTCCAGCGCGACGTAGTGGCCGTTGCGCCCCGCGTCCTCGAACCACGCGTTGTGCAGCGCTGGGGACTGGGAGTGGACCACGGGGTGGCCGATGACGGCGTAGCGGCCGACGGCGGCGAAGCCTCCGGTCACCACCTGGCGGGGATCGCCGACGATGTCGTCGTGTTCGCTCACGGTTTGGGGTCCCAGGTCAGGGTGCCGGCCTGGGGCGCCGGGTAGGGCAGCAGGGCGCGCACGTGGTCCACGTCACGACGGATCTGCGCCACCAGGGCGTCGACGCCGTCGAACTTCATCTCGTCCCGGACGCGCTCCACGAAGTCGACGCGAACGCGCTCGCCGTAGAGGTCGCCGTCGAAGTCGAACAGGTGCACCTCCACGGAGAAGTCCTGCTCGGCGAAGGTGGGGCGGAAGCCCAGGTTGGCGACGCCCGGACGGGGCGTGGCCTCCCGATCGACCCACATCTGCACGGCGTAGACGCCGGCGGGGGGCACGAGCTCGGTGTTGGGCTGCACGTTGGCGGTGGGAAAGCCGATCTTGTTGCCCCGGTTGCGGCCCCGCACCACCACGCCCGAGACGTAGTGGTGGCGGCCCAGCAGGGGCACCGCGCCCGCCACGTCCCCGGCGCAGACCCGCTGACGGATCAGGCGGCAGCCGACGATCTGGCCGTCCACGCGCACCGCGCCGTGGGGCCGGACCTCCGTGTCGCTGCCGGCGAAGAAGTCGGTCAGGAAGGCCGCGTCGCCCAGCCGGTCGCGGCCAAAGCGGAAGTCGTATCCGAAGTGGATCTCCTGGGGGGCCAGGCGGTCGCGCAGCACGTCCTGGGCGAAGTCGACGTGACTCTGGTCCTGCAGGTCGGGGGTGAACTCCTCCGTCACCAGGATGTCCACGCCCAGGCGATGCAATTCGTCGATCTTGTCCTGCAGCGTCAGGATCAGGTAGGGGTGCTCCGCCCGGCCCAGCACCCGCCACGGGGGGGGGTAGAAGGAGTAGACCAGGGCGCGCGCACCGGTCTTGCGGGCGCGGCGAACCAGGTTCTCCACGATCGTGCGGTGGCCGACGTGCAGGCCGTCGTAGGTGCCGATGGTCATGACCACGGGACCCAGCGCTTCGGTCACACCCTGGTAGCCGTAGATGATCTCCACGCCCGCACTGATACCATACGAGGCCCCGTGCGTTTGTTTCTCCTCCTGGTCCTGATCGTCCTCCTGCCGCTGTCCGCGCTCGCCATGGGCGATCTCAGCGGCGACGGCCCCACCACGCGGGTGCCTGAGCCGTCCATCGATTTCACGGTCGTGGTGACGGACACGGAGATGAACCCCTTCACGGTCTCCAAGGCCACGTTCGACGGGCACGTCTACCTGACGGGCACCCTGGGCAAGGCCAAGGTGTCGGTGCCCTTCGAGAAGATGGCCCGGGTGGACTTCGTGCCCGCCGAGGGCATGGACGTGACCGCCCTCATCACCTTCCTCGACGGCCAGCAGCAGGCCCTGGTGGTCAAGGGCACGCTGCCCGCCTACGGACAGACGGCCTACGGCAACGTCGCCATCGAGCTCCGCTACCTGCGCGACGCCGTGTTCAAGGGCCGCACCAAGTGAGCCTCATCGACGTCCGGGGGCTCAGCCGGACGTTCCTGATGGGGGACACCGAGGTGCACGCCCTGCGGCAGGTGGACTTCGCGGTGGAGCGGGGGGAGTACCTGGCGATCATGGGGCCGTCGGGTTCGGGCAAGTCGACCCTGATGAACATCCTGGGCTGCCTGGACACCCCGACCGAGGGCTCCTACAGCCTGGCGGGGGAGGTCGTCTCCGAGCTCAGCGACTCCGAGCTGGCCTCCACGCGCAACAAGCGCATCGGCTTTGTGTTCCAGACCTTCAACCTGCTGCCGCGCTACACGGCGCTGGGCAACGTGGAGCTGCCGCTGGTCTACGCCGGCATGGCGCGGGGGGCTCGGCGGGAGGCGGCGGCGGCGGCGCTGCGGCGGGTGGATCTGGGCGACCGCATGGAGCACAAGCCCAACGAGCTGTCCGGCGGGCAGCGGCAGCGGGTGGCGATCGCGCGGGCCATCGTCAACGACCCGGACATCCTCCTGGCCGACGAGCCCACCGGGAACCTGGACACCAAGGTGGGCGACGAGATCATGGGGATCTTCGAGGAGTTCCACCGCCAGGGCCGCACCGTGATCCTGGTCACTCACGAGCCTGACGTCGCCGAGCGCGCCCACCGCCTGGTGCGGGTGGTGGACGGTCGAATCGTCGAAGACCGGCCGACGTCGAGCGCGCCCGCGGCCGGTTGAGCCCAGGCCGCCGGAGGGCTGCCCCCCTTTGCCCTTCCCCCGGCCCGCCCCGGTGAGCAGGATGCGCGCCATGAGCCTGCGAACCCACCTCCTGTGCCTCCTCCTCCTGCTCGCCGGCTGCGGCGACGCCACCCAGGGTCCCCCCGGCGAGGCGGGTCCGGCGGGCGAACCCGGCGAGGACGGCGAAGACGGGGAGCCCGGCACCCCCGGTGAGGTGGGGCCCATGGGCCTGCAGGGTCCCGAAGGTCCGACCGGTCCCCAGGGCGTCGAGGGGCCGACCGGGCCGGAGGGTGCCGAGGGCCCCGCGGGTCCGCAGGGCGTCGACGGTCCCCAGGGCCCCCAGGGCATCGAGGGCCCCGAAGGCCCCGTCGGGCCGGCCGGCATTCCCGGCGGCGGCATGAACTGGCTCGGCTCCTCGGCCACGGCCCCCTCGTCGCCCGCCGTCTCCGATGGCTACTACGACTCCGTGGAGGGGGTGTCCTACTTCTGGGACGGTCTGGACTGGCAGGTCCTCGCGATGGACGGCTTGCCCGGCCCCGAGGGCTCCGTCGGCCTGACCGGCCCCGAGGGGCCCCAGGGCATCGCAGGCCCCGAGGGCATCCAGGGCCCCGAGGGCATCCAGGGCCCCGCCGGCGTGACCGGTCCCGAGGGCCCCCAGGGCCCCGCCGGTCCGATCGGTCCCGAGGGCTCCCAGGGGGTCTCGGGCCCCGAGGGCGCGATCGGGGCGACGGGCGCGGTCGGCCCCGAGGGTCCCCAGGGCCCCATCGGCTCGACCGGCGACACGGGCCCCGAGGGTCCCCAGGGCCCCATCGGCTTGACCGGCGGGGTCGGCCCCGAGGGTCCCCAGGGCCCCATCGGCTTGACCGGCGACACGGGCCCCGAGGGTCCCCAGGGCCCCATCGGCTTGACCGGCGACACGGGCCCCGAGGGCCCCGCCGGCTCCCAGGGCCCCGAGGGCCTCACCGGCTCCCAGGGCCCCGCTGGCTCCGACGGCTCCGATGGCTCCGATGGCTCGGCCGGCCCCCCGGGCCCCGCCGGTCCGCAGGGGGTCGCGGGCCCGGCCGGCGCGGCGGGCGACGCCTGGGGCGAGGAGGCCGCCTCCTTCGCGGGCTACACCGCCGCCGCAGTCGGCGCCGATCAAGGCGGGCGGGAGGCCATGCACGGGCTCTGCGACGCCGAGTTCCCCGGGGCCCACCTGTGCCACTCCAGCGAGTACTGGCTCAGCAACTCGGCCAGCCCGGAGCCCGCGGGCGGGGCCTGGATCGACTCCTCCTGCGGGGCGTCGCGCAACACCTACGAGGAGAACGTGCTGGTGGGCGGGCTGGAGATGGGCCGCTACGTCGGCGAGGGGCACTACCGGAACTGCGCGAACTGGAGCACGGACAGCAGCAGCTACGACGGCGGGATGCTCAACTCGTCGGGCATCACCACCGGGGCGGACTGCAGCGCCACCCACGTCCTGGCCTGTTGCGACTCGCCGTACCTGGAGGTCTTCTCGGGCTTCACGGCGGCCAGCTACGACGGCGATCTGGGGGGCCGGGCCGCGGCCAACGTCGCCTGCGGCACGGAGTTCCCGGGCAGCCACATGTGCCACGCGGCGGAGTACGCCCGCGCGACGCCGCTGCAGAGCCCGCCGCCGGGGGGCGCCTGGATGGACAGCAGCGCCACGGTCTCCCGCTACAGCACGGGCCTCACGGAGACGACGCACTGCGCCAGCGTGGACTTCGGCCGCTACACCGGCGAGGCCTTCTATCGGAACTGCGCCAACTGGAACACCAACAGCTCCAGCTACGACGGAGGGGCGATCCTGCCCTCCGGGCCCACGACGGGGGAGGACTGCTCCGTCGCCCGCCCCATCGCGTGCTGCGAGTAGGGCCTGTCGACCGCTACTCGGCGGCGCCGCCCGTGGCGAGCCACATCCGCTCGAGCTCGGGGAAGGTCAGGTCGCCCATGGCGCGGCGGGTGGCGACGTCCAGGTCCTGGCCCTCCTGCAGGTAGCCCAGCAGGAAGACGACCCGGGGCCAGCCCTTCTCGCGCAGCAGCCAGCTGGAGAAGGCCCGCACGCTCTGGCGGGACTCGGGGGTGGCCAGGAAGACCATCGACGTCAGCTCCGTGGGTGAGCTGCCTCGCGCCACCACGTCCAGCTGCTCGTCGGCCCCCATCGCCCCTTCACCCAGCCAGGCCCCCAGGCCCAAGGTCAGCCACACGGGGGCGCGCCCCTCGCTGTCCCGTTGTACGGCGGCGCGCATCATCAGCTCGTCCGCCGCGGCGCGCAGTTGATCCGTGCGCAGGCCGCCGACCGGGAACTCCACCACGGGCCAGGTCGGCGCGCGGCGCCACTCGGCGAAGGGCCGGTCCACCAGCCGGACGTCGGTGACGGCGCTGGGGGCGTGGCCCCAGAGGTCCTCCACCCGGGAGACCGCGTCGTCGAACGCGCGCAGGATCGCGTCGCCCTGGCGCGGAGGCGCGGCGCCCTGCACCCGCACCCGTTCGGTGGCCAGGGCGGGCGGCTCGTCGCCGTCCTCGGCGGGCTCATCGGGCTCATCGGGCTCGGGTTCGGCCCCGTCCTCCGGCTCGAGGGGCTCCTCGGCGGCGTCGACCGATCCCTCCCCGTCGGCGGACTCCTCCAGCTCCGCAGGATCGACGCCCGCGCTCACCGGATCGCCCGCTGTGCCGGGCCGGGGCGGAGCGACCGCGGTCGGGGAGGTCGTCGCCGGGGCCGACGCACGGGCTCCCGGAGCGCTGCCCCCGCCCTCCCGGTCGGCGGCGATCACGTTCGGCGTCGTTGAGCCCGGCGTCGCCGTCTCGCGCCCCACCAGCACCCCCAGCAGGAGCAGCACCACCACGCCCAGGACCCCGGCCAGGATCGCCGCGGGGGACAGGGACGTGCCCGGGCGCTGAGGCTTGACCCGGATGGTGCGGGTGGTGCTGGACAGCGTCGCCTGCCCGGTGTCCGCCTTGCCTCCCTGGGGCCAGACCGGCCGGAACGTCAGCTCCTTGAGGGCGCCGCGGCCCTCGGCCTCGTCGTCGGCGGGCACCAGGGAGACGTCGGCGCCCAGCTCGTAGAAGGTGCGCTGCATGCGGCGGGCGCGCTCGCGCGGAACGCGGAACGCGGCGCGGAAGGGCAGGGGGTCCAGGAGCGTGCGGATCTCCGGGGGGCTCTGACCCACCGCCTGGGCGATGTAGCCGGCCACCGCGTCCACGGCGTCGTTGCGGTGCCAGCCCACCAGGTCGACGTGGAGGATCTCCGGGACCTCCCGCGCGCCCCGAGGTCGCTTGCAGGCGCCGCAGCGCCCCGCCTCCGTCTCCGTGTTGGCCTTGTCGAAGTGGCACCAGGAGAGCGGTCGGCCAAGGTGCTCGGAGCCCATCCCGTCCGCGATGCCCCGCAGGGCCACCGCCACGTCGCCGTAGGACTGCGGCCGGTTGGCCGGCTCCTTCGCCATCATCACCTCGACCAGGTCCGAGAGGGCGGCGGGGAACTGGGCGTTGAGGGCGCGCAGCGCGGGCACCGGCTCGCTGATGTGCTGCATCATCACGCCGTAGGGCGTCTCGGCGTCGAAGGGCGGGCGGCCGGCCAGGTTGTGGAACATCGTCACGCCCAGGCTGTAGATGTCGGACAGGTGGTCCGATCCCTGGCCCTGCACGACCTCCGGGGCGATGTAGTACGGCGTGCCCATCATCGCGCCCGAGCGCGTCAGGCTCTTGTCGTCGCCCAGCTTGGCCAGGCCGAAGTCCACGATCTTGAGGACGCCCTGCTCCGTCGCCATCAGGTTCCCGGGCTTGATGTCCCGGTGCAGGATGCCGGCGTCGTGGGCCGCCTGGAGCCCCACCGCGGCCTGGGCGAAGAGGCCCAGCATCTGGCTCCAGGTGAAGGCCGCGCGGTGCTCGACGATCTCCCCCAGGGACCAGCCCTGGATGAGCTCCATCGCGTAGAAGGGCTTCCCCTGGAAGCTGCCGAAGAAGTAGACGGTGGCCACGTTCGGGTGGCTCAGGCGGGCCGCGGCGCGGGCCTCCCGCTCGAAGCGCTCCACCAGGTCCGGGCGGCGCAGCAGGTTCTCGTTGATGACCTTGACCGCGACCTTCTTGTCCAGGCGCGTGTCACGGCCCAGGTACACCTCGGACATGGCCCCGGCCCCAAGGGGTCCGAGCAGTTCGAAGTGTTCAACGGTCTGGCCGACGAGCGCGAAGGCCAAGTGGAGGTCTCCCTGAGAGGCCGCAGACTACCACCCGGCCGCCCTGTCGACCGGCCGCGCCGCTACGATCGACCATGCCCCGAGCCCTCGGCCCCCTCCTCGCCGCCCTGTTGCTGGCCCCGACGGCCCACGCAGCCAATCGGGACACGTTTCCCCTGGGCAACCAGGCGGCGCTGACGGCCGGCGCCGTGACGGCCACGGTCACCGACGGGGGCGCGCTCTTCTACAACCCCGCGGGGATCGCGTCGCACCGACGTCAGCGCTTCAGCCTCAACGGCAGCGCCACCATGCTGATCCTGCGCCCGCGGGACGAGGTCGTGGTCACCAACATCGACAGCGCCGACAGCACCGCCTCCACCGACGTCCAGCTGATCAGCGCGCCCACCGCGGGCACCTTCTCCCTCCCGCTGGCCCGGAACCTCAGCGCGTCCGTCGGCAGCTTCGTGCGGGTGCGGGACAACGCCGGGCAGGACATCGAGGTCCGCGGCCTGGTGCCCGGCACCGACATCCCCGCCGTGGCCACCGTCGACCTGACCGGCTACCAGGACGAGCTGCTCTTCGCCGGGGGCCTGGGCTGGCAGCCCACGGCCTGGCTGCGGGTGGGCGGCGCGCTGTTCGGGGCCGTGGAGAAGGAGGAGCGCGTGGGCCGCACCCTCGTCTCCGTCGGCGACGTCCTGGTGCTCAACGGCGAGAACTTCCGCACCCCCAGCGGGCGCGGCGGCGGGGTGCTCAACGAGGAGATCGAGCAGTCCACCACCCGGGTCGGCCTGGAGGGGACCCTGGGCATCCAGCTGCACCCCTTCTCCGGCCTGCGCATCGGGTTGCTGGTCCGCACCCACCGCTTCGGCGTGTACGAGGGCGGCGAGAAACGCACGACGCGGACGCGGTTCTGGGGGCCACAGGAGCGCCAGGTGACCAGCTCCTGGACCGGCGAACCCCAGAGCGAGGAGCTCACGGTCCTGGAGGCCCCGACCGTCGACGGGCCCGGCGTGCAGGGCTCCTGCCCCGAGGAGCGCAACCCCATCGTCTGCGTGACGGACGACGAAGGAGACGGCCTCGTGTTCCGGGTCGTCGGCGCCCCACGCGTCGCCTTCGGACTGGCCTGGGAGGGGCGGCGTTGGTCGATCTCCGCCGACGTCGACTACGCCTTCGGGCTGGACGCCCGGGGGCTCAAGGAGCAGCAGAACCCCATCCTCAACGTGCGGGTGGGGGCCACCGGGAGGGTCAACGACCTGCTGTGGTTGGGCGGCGGGCTCTTCACCGACCGCACCGGGCGCGAGCCGGCGGAGAGCGTGCTGGACGACCACATGGACTGGTACGGCGGCAACGTCGGCATCTGGATGCGCACGCCGGTGTCGCTGCGGCCCGACGAGCGGGCGGAAGACATCGTCTTTTCGTCGGTGATCGCCCTGCGCTACGCCGCCGGGGTGGGGGGCGTGGGCCAGGCGCAGATCACGGTGGGGGAGGTGGGCGCGGCCTTCGAGGAGCACAGCGTGACGGCGCGCCCGTCGGTGTTTCACGAGGTCGCGCTGCACATCGGGTCGTCCCTGGAGTTCTGAAGCGTCGACAGATCCCTCCTTGCCCGTTGACCGACGCCCCCCTGCGGGCGAGCCTGCGGCCATGTCCGTCGTCGACTTTCTTGCCACGGTCCCGGGCTTCGACTCGTTGGACGCCGACTCCCTCGCCCAGGTCGCCTCGCGCGCTCGCGTGCAGACCTTCAGGGACGGGGAGTACCTGCTCCGGCGGGGCGACCCCGGCGACTCCATGCTCGTCATCCAGCACGGCGCGGTGAAGGTCCCCGTCTTCGACCCGACCGGGCGGATGCGCATCGTGGCGCAGCTCGCCGTGGGCGACGTGGTGGGGGAGATGGCCCTGCTCACCGGCGAGCGCCGCAACGCCGACGTGGTGGCCGACGGCGACGTGGAGTCCATCGTCCTGGATCGCGGCACGGTCATGCCCCTGCTGGAGGAGCACCCGCCCCTGTCGCGCTTCCTGACGGAGATCCTGGGGCGGCGCCTGGAGCAGGCCGGGGGCATCGAGCAGGTGGGCAAGTACCGGCTGCTGGGCAAGCTGGGGGAGGGCGCCACGAGCAAGGTCTACGAGGCCCTGCACCCCGGCCTCAACCGCGCCGTGGCCGTCAAGATGCTGGGCCACCACCTGGTCTACGACCACGAGTTCGCCGAGCGCTTCCTGCAGGAGGCACGGACCATCGCGGGGCTGAGCCACCCGAACATCGTGCAGGTCTTCGACACCGAGAAGGCCTACGCGACCTGGTTCATCGTCATGGAGAAGCTGGAGGGCACCGACCTGCAGGAGCTCTTGAAGGAGCGAGGTCGCCTCGATCCCGACGAGACCGCCGACTTCACGCGGCAGCTGGCGCAGGCGCTGGCCTTCGCCCACTCCCGGGGCATCGTGCACCGCGACGTCAAGCCCGCGAACGCGGCGTTGGACGAGGACGGCACCCTCAAGCTGATGGACTTCGGCATCGCCCAGAAGGTGCAGCAGGAGGGCGCCAACACCGCCGAGGGCACGCCGCGCTACATCGCCCCGGAGTCGGTCCTGGGCCACCCGGTCGACGGGCGCGCCGACATCTACTCATTGGGCGTCATGGCCTTCGAGATGCTGACGGGGCGGCCGCTCTTCGCCGCGGAGACCCTCACGGAGCTGCTGCAGGCCCACGTCTCGCGCCCGCCCCCGCCCATCCGCAAGCTGCGCGCCGACGTGCCCGAGGGCCTGGCCGCCTTCGTGGACGGGGCGCTGGCGAAGAAGCCCGGCGACCGGCTGCACGACTGGGGTCGCATCCAGGCCATGCTCGACGGCGGGGCGATCGAGCTGACCACGCGCCCGCACGAGAAGATCCTGCGGGTGCGCTACCTGCCGCGCGACCGCAAGAAGGTGGAGCGGGCCGTGGCCGTGTTCGAGCGGAGCATCGCCGGCCTGCGGGAGGCCGATGTGGCGGTGGCGCAGCTGGCGGGCGGCGGGCCGGATCCCGAGGAGGACAGGATCACGGCGGACACGTCCCTGTCCGGCTGGTTCTCCAAGATCACGGGACGGGAGAAGGACGAGCGCACGGGCGACTTCAGCTCCACCCGCATCCAGGCGCCCTGGGAGGAGTAGGAGCCGACGTCGCCGCGCCCGTCGGCGATCAGTCGACCGCTCCGAGCGCCAGGGCCACGGCTTCGTCGAGCAGCGCCTGGGCCGCCGGGCCTCCCTGGCCGGGCACCGCCAGCGTGATCCGGTCGGCGCACCGTGTGGCCAGCAGGGCCGCGCCGGGGGGCGCCAGCACCGAGCTCGCGGTGAGGAAGCCCAGGACCGGTCGGTCGAGGAAGCGCCCGCCGCGGCCCGTCTTGAGCTCGAAGTAGCTGTAGTGCAGCGACGAGCCGTCCCGCAGCCCCGGCCCGTCCAGGAAGAGCCGCATCAGGGGGTAGGGCAGCCACCGCGCGGCGCTGAGCAGCAGCAGGTTGGCCGCGTCCTCCCCCCGATCGAAGGCGCGCTGCCAAGCCGCGCGCACGGTGGTGACGGCGTCGGACAGGCTCTGCGTCCCCCGAACAGGCAGGGTCAGCAGCACCATCGTGAAGAAGTTCGACAGCACCGGGCCGCGCCACGCCGGGGGCCGCAGGTTGACGGGCACCGGGATCCGCAGGAAGCGCAAGGAGCCTGGGGACCAGGCCCGCACCGCCGCGCGTGCGGCCAGCCCCACCCAGAAGCTGCCCCGATCCAGCGGCCCGCCCAGGGCCAGGGCCCGAGCGTCGATCCGCGCGGTCTCCTCGGTGGTGAAGCGGTGGCTGAGCACCCCCTGCGGGGCGCGCCGATCGGTGCGCGCTCGCACGCCGGGCAGCAGGCTGCGCAGGAGGTGCCGCAGGCCGAAGTTGTGGGTCTGCAGCAGCCGCTTCCACAGGGGGCGTCCCCCGGCGGCGCGCTTCATGACCAGCCCCTTGCTGTCGCGCATCAGGAAGCGCGCGGGCTCGGCGCCGTCGAGCAGCTGGCAAAGCAGGTCGATGCCGGGCGCGTCGGTGAGCACGTGCAGGAAGCGCAGCAGCAGCGCCGTGTCGCCGCCGTGTCGCCCCACCACGACGTGGAACGAGGGCTCCTGGGGCGTCGGCCAGGGCTCGGCGAACCAGCGGGAGAACCAGGGGTCGAGCCCCCCATCGACCACCTCCTCGCTCACCGGGATGCGGTGGCCGGGGACCGGGGACCACCGGCTGCCGGGAAAGCGCGCGATGCCCGCGCCCAGCACCGGCGCGATCTCCAGCAGGGCATCCAGCCGGCCGCGCAGGTCGTCGACGTCGAGCCGTCCCTCCAACAGGAAGCAGAACTGGGCGCCGTTGCCCAGGCCGCGGGCGCGCCGCAGCCGCGCGTCCTGGTAGCGGTGGAACAGGTCTGGGGCGCCGCTGCGCCAGGGGTCCTCGCGCCCCATCAGGCCCGGCTCAGGACCAGGTCCGCCAGGGCGCCGATGGTGCGGAAGTGGGCCGCCGTCACGTCCCCGGTCGGCAGGGAGACGCCGGCCTCGCTCGCGATCCAGGCCACGAGGCGGGTCACACCCTGGGAATCCAGGCCCAGCTCGAACAGGTCCTCGTCGTCGGCGATGGGCGCGGGGGCCTCGCCGAAGTACAGGTAGTCGTCCAGTTGGGCGCGCAGGGCGGCCACGAGGCGGTCGCGGGTCATGGCGCAGCCTTAGCGCAGCGCCCTCCCCGCCGGCAACTCCGAAGCTCGGGACCACCCCGCGCGATGGTGCTGTCGCCGTGACCCGCCTTGCGGCACCCGCGGGCGCTGTGACAGGCTTCCGCGCCCGCGTGCTCGCGCGGGACAGAAGGGAGTCGGGACGTGCACATCCTCTCCGCCACGGCGTCCCGCTCGGGCTTGATCATGGCCGATGGCGGCCAGGTCCTGACCGCGGCGGAGCTTCGCCACGGCGCCGCCAGCCTCGCGGGGTACCTGGGCAGCCGGGGCCTGCGCGCCGGCGACCGGGTGGTCCTCTCGGGGCCCCGGGGGCCGGAGACGCTGGTGGCCCTGTACGCCTGCTGGTACGGCGGCTTCGTGGCGGCGCCGCTGGAGGCCGGCCTGCCCCCCGACCGGATCCGGGGGATCTTCGCCGAGTGCGCGCCCTCAGCCGCGTTGGCGGTGGGGTCGCGGGCCAGCCAGCTCCTGCGCCGCGCGGGACCGGTGGACGTGTTCGTGACCACCCACCCGCAGGAGGGGGAGGAGCGTTGGTCCACGGCCCTCGTCGCCCCGCCCCGCCCGGCGGCCGGCCTGTCCGACGACGCGGTGGCGTCGCTGCACTTCACGTCGGGCTCCACCGGGGAGGCGAAGGGCGTCCCCTACACGCGCGGCGGCATCGACGTCTTCGTCGACTTCTGGTCCAAGACCCTGGACCTGGGCCGCTCCGATCGCGTGGTCTGGGCCTTTCCCATGGCGTACGCGCCCTCCCTCATCCCCTTGGGAGCCGCGCTGGCGGCGGGGGCCACGGTGGTGCCGCTGGCCGCCGCCGCTGCCTCCGTGGGCGACCTGTCCCGCGCGGCGCTCTCCTCGGCCACGGTGCTCCTGGGCGTGCCCGCCCTGGTGGCTTCCCTGTTGGACCGCGGGGACCTGAACGGCTCTGGGCTGCGGGCGATCGTCCTGGCCGGCGAGCCCGTGCCGGCGGCCCTGGCCCGGCGGCTGCGCGGCGCCTTGCCCGACGCCCGACTGATCAACCTCTACGGCACCACCGAGTGCAACGGCGTGGCCACGTTCGAGGTCACCGGGCCCGTCGACGGCAGCCACCTGCCCGCCGGTCGGCCGCTCCCCTTCATGAGCGTGCGCATCGTCGACGACGAGGGCGCCGAGGCCCCGGAGGGCGAGGTCGTGGTGGCCGGACCGACGGTGATGAGCGGGTACTGGGGCGACACCCACCGCGCCTCCTGGCGGCTGATCGACGGACAGCGGCACTACTGCACCGGTGACCGCGGTCGCTGGGGCCCCGATGGGCTGCTGCACCTGCTCGGTCGGGGCGACGGGCAGCTCAAGATCGGCGGCCACCGCGTGGAGCTGGGCGCGGTGGAAGCGGCCTGCGCCGACGTCCCCGGGGTTGACGAGTCGGCCGCCGTCGCCGTGGGCCCCGCCGACGCGCGGGAAGTGCGCCTGTTCGTGGCGGGCGACGTCGCCGTCGATGATGTGGCGGCCTGCTTGCGCCGCACCCTGCCCGCCTACGCGCAGCCAGCGCGCATCGACCGACTGGAGGCCCTGCCGCGCGGGCCCCGGGGCAAGGTCGATCGGGGCGCCCTGCGTCGACTCGCGGAGCCCTCCGTGGGTGGGGTGGCCTCATGAAGCGCTGGATCTGGCCCCTGCTGGGGCTCGTCGCCCTGGGCCTGGCCGCGGGGCTGGCGCGGTTGGAGCCCAACCCCAACCTGCTGGACCTGACCCCGGACCTGCCCGACCGCGACGCCCTGGTGGAGGCCCTCGGCGCCTTCGGCCTCCAGGCCCCCATGTACGTGCACCTGCACGCCCCCGACGGCACCGACGGCGACGCGCTGGTGGAGCGACTGGACGCGCTCGCCGCCACCCTGGAGGCCGACCCCTCCATCGCGGAGGTCCTCTCCGGCTTCGACGCCGCCGACCTGGACCGCACGCTGCAGGCCCTGGCCGAGGTCGCGCCCCTCCTGGTGGACGCGGCGGATCCGGCATGGAGGGAGCCCCAGGCGGTGCAGGAGGCGGCCACGAAGGCGGTCGCGCAGCTGATGCAGCCGGGCACGGTGCAGGCGCGGCAGCAGGTCCTCTCCGACCCCTACGGCTGGGGCACGTCGGCCCTGCAGCGGCTGGGGCTGGGGGAGATGAGCGAGCGCATGACGCTGCACCGCGGTCGCGTCGTCTCGCGGAAGCTGGACGCCGGCTTCGTCGCCGCCACCGCCGTGAACGCGCCGGAGATGGCCGTCGCCGCCCTGGAGGCCGCCCGGGCCGCCGCCGCCGACATCGAAGCCCAACACCCCGGATGGACCGCCAACGTCGCCGGCCCCGGGGCTCACGCCGCCGCGGGCGAAGCCACCGTGAGGGGGGACATCCAGGCGAGCGTCTGGCTCAGCCTGACCCTGCTCGGCTTCCTCTTCCTGGTCGCCCTGCGGCACCCCCTCGCGCCGATCTGGATGGGGATCCCGGCGGCGCTGGCCGTGGCCGCGGCCATGGGCCTCTTCGCCTGGACGGGGTGGGCGCTGCACACGCTGACGCTGGCCTTCGCGTCGGCGTTGATGGGCCTGTGCGTCGACTTTCCCATCCACCTGGCCGCGGCGGTGGGGGCCGAGGAGGAGGGGGAGTCCGTGGCCGACGCCACCTGGGCCGCGCTGCGCGCCATCGCCCGGCCCGCGGCGGCCTGCGCGGGGACGTCGATCCTCGCCTTCTCCCTGCTGCTCGGCTCGACCTCGCCCTTCCTGCGTGAGCTGGGCGGGCTGGGTGCGATCTGCCTGACGCTGGGCGCGCTCCTGGGCACCGGCGTCCTGGCCTGGGCGGCGGCGTCGGTGGGCTGGCGCCTCAACCGGCGCGCGCTGGAGGGGCCCTCCGAGGAGCGCCCGTCGCGTCCTTCCACGGTGTGGTTGGCCATGGGCCTCGTGGTGGCCCTGGCGTCGGGCCTGCCCTTCCTGGAGTTGGACGGCGACCCGCGCTCCCTGCAGCGGTCGGGCCCCGAGCTGGACGCCGCTGAGGCCGCCTACGCCGCCGACTTCGGCGAAGCGCCCGCCCCCGCCATCCTCTTCGTGAGGGGCGCCGACGAGGCCCAGGTGCTCGAGCAGGTCTTCGCCGTGAGCCAGCTGCTGCCGACGTTGGACCAGCCGCCGGTGCGGGTGCTCGCGGCCACCGACGGCCTGCCGCCCCGCTCCCTGGCCACCGCCCGCTGCCGGGACCTGCGCGCGGTCGACCTGCGCTCCTGGGGCGCTGCGTTCGACGCCGCCGCGGTGGAGCAGGGCCTGCGCCCGGGCGTCTTCGAGCCATTCTTCGCGTCCCTCGCGGCGCTGCCCGACGCCTTCTGCGCTGGCGACCGGCCCGTCGACCTGAGCGAGCACGCCATCGCCGCCACCCCCGTCATGGGCGCCCTGCGCGACCGCTTCGTGCGGCACGTCGACGGCGGCACCCTGGCCACGCTGGTGGTCTCGCCGCCCGAGGGCATGCGCGAGCTCCCCGCGTCCTGGCGGGAGGCGACGGCGTCGGTGGCCCCGAACAGCGCCTGGGTGTTCGTGCCGGAGGTCAGCGCCCACGCCGGGCGGACCATCGGCCGCGACGTCCTCCGCTTGGGGGCGGTGGCCCTGGCCCTCTGCCTGGGCCTCCTGACGCTCACCCTCGGGGGCCTGCGCGCCGCGCTGCTGGCCCTGCTCACTCCCGTGCTGGCCCTGGCGGCGACGGCGGGGGCGTTCGGCTGGATCAGCCTGGCGGTGGGGCCGGTGCCGGCGGTGGGCCTCGGGGCCTGCGTGCTGATCCTGGGCCTGGGCATCGACGACGGGGTCTACGTGGTGCACGCCCTGGGCGCCCACCCCCAGCGCATGCGGGCGGTGCGGCGGGCGGTGGTGTTGACCACCCTGACCTCCCTCATCGGCTTCGGCGTGCTGGCCCTGGCCCACAGCCCCGGGCTGGCTGCATTGGGCCAGGTGGCCGCGGTGGGCCTGGTGATGGACCTGGTGGTCGCGCTGTGGGTGGTGCCGGCCGTGCACGCCCGCCTGGGCTGAGTGATCACTCCGGCTGACGGCAGGCCGCGAGCTCGATCCTCAGGTCTCGGGACAGGTGGTAGTCCCGCGCGTTCAGCCGCCCCATGCGGTGCATGGTGCGCAGGATCTCCTGCACCCGCTCGTGCCGGTTGGGCGTGAGCCCGCGGCCCGAGTGGTAGTAGCGGTGGTAGCGCCGCGGCGAGGGCAGCAGGGAGGCCAGGAAGGCGGCCTCCTCGGGCTGCAGCACCGAGGGCCGGCGGGAGAAGTAGTGGTCGGCGGCGTCGTGGATGCCGTAGAAGCCCGGGCCCCACTCGGCGATGTTCAGGTAGATCTCCAGGATCCGCTCCTTGGGCAGATCGCTCTCCAGCCGCCAGGCGATCACCGCCTCCTTGAGCTTGCGGGAGAAGGTGCGCTCGCCGGACAGGAACAGGTTCTTGGCCAGCTGCTGGGTGATCGTGCTGCCGCCCCGGCCGCCGCCCTCGCGCAGGTTCTCCAGCATCGCCTCCTTCAACTCCTGGACCTCGAAGCCCGAGTGGGAGAAGAAGCCGGCGTCCTCGGTGGAGACGACGGCGTTGACCAGGTGGTGGGAGATCGACTCCAGGGCGACGAACGACGGCTCCTCCGGGCCGATGACGCGCACCACGGGCTCACCGCCCTCCTCCCGGGGCGGGAAGGTGTGGGGAAAGGGCCGACGCAGCCGCTCCACCTGCGCCGCCAGCTCCCCCGAGGCCAGGAACATGCGCGAGAAGTCGGCGTCCCAGTCCAGGGCCCAGCGGCTGCGATCGTGCAGCGGCCCGACGAACGCCAGGTGGGCGTCCAGGGAGCCCTGGATCTCCTCAGCCCAGCCCGAGGGCAGCAGGCTGTCGGGCAGGCTCGCCAGCAGGTCGCCCAGCCGCACGTCGGCGGCGTCCACGCGGGCGGTCACCCGGGTCTCCTCGTCCACGCCCAGGGGCCCCAATTCCAGGCTCACGTCGCCCGCGGCGCCGGCCACGGACCAGCGTCCGTCGAGCAGGCCCAGGCGCCCGCTGGCCTCGTCCGTCAGCAGCCGACCCACGGCCCGGACCGCCGGCAGGGGCACCGGCTCGCTGCCCAGGCCCTCGTGTCGCAGCACCACGCCCTCGAGCCCCAGGTCCAGGGACCAGCCGTCCTCGCCCCCGGTCCCGGACCAGGCCAGGGTGCCGCTGATGACCCCGGCGTCCACGGTGACGTCGTCGCCCAGGGCCTCGTCCAGCAGGCCCGCGATCGCCACCCGCTCCAGCCGGATGCGCGCGTCCCGCAGCCCCGCCGCGGTCAGCCGCCCGTCCAGGCCCACGATCCCCCGGTCGGGCAGCTCCGCGGCGACCGTCACCCCCAGGCCGTCGCCGTCCCGGGCCACGCGGGCGTTCACCTCGCGCACCAGCTCCTGCCCGTCGGCCAACTCCACCGTGGCCTGCTCCACCCGGAGCTGCCCGGCGGGGGCCAGTCGGTCCTGTAGGGCAGGCAGGCGAGCTCCCCCGGCGCCGTCGGCCAGCGCCCGGCTGAAGGCGAGGAAGCGCAGGCACTCCTGCTCCAGCCGCACGCTGGCGTCGATGGGGGAGGGCGCCGGGTCCTCGTCGCTGGACGGGCCGTCGACGTCCTCGCTTTGCGCGACCACGCCCGCGAACGACGGCAGATCGCGCAGGCGCACGCGCAGATCGCCGACGGTCAGCTCCTCCGCGGGAGGCAGGCCGCCGCTGAGGGGGGACGTGGGAAAGCGCGCCGAGACCCGCCCCGCGGCGAAGCCCAACAACGGCCCGCCGTCCATGACGCAGCCCACGGCCTGCAGCTCCACTTCCCGAGACGAGAGCAGCCGCACCGCGCCGACCTGGCAGGTGCCGCCCAGCGCGTCGGCCAGGCGCGCGGCGATCTCCTCACCCAGGCGCCGCGATCCCCGCTCCAGCAGCATCGGCGCGGCCAGGGCCCCCACGAGGCCGGCCAGCACCGCCGCGCCGATCACCCAGCGCCAGCGCACGCCGCCCCGCTGACCGTGGGCCTGGGGGCCGGTGCGGCGGAGCATGGTTGGGTCAGAGAACCTTGTTGTCCCGGAGCCAGCGCACGGTGTGCTCCAGGCCTTCGGGGAGGGTGAACTCCGGGGCGAAGCCCAGCTCGGCGCGGGCCCGCGAGCTGTCGCACCACCAGCCGCTGGCCACGCTGGCGCGGTGCTTGTCCCGGTTGAAGGCGGGGGCCTTGCCGGTGATGCGGCCGAACAGCTCGGCGAAGAAGGCGCCCGTCCAGCCCAGGGCTGCCGGCACCGGCAGGGTCACCGCGCGCTTGCCCAGGGCCGCGGCGGCCTCGTGCCCGAAGCTCTTGATGCTGTGCCGCCCGCCGTCGTCGAAGAAGTAGATCCCCTGGCCCACCGGGTGCGCCTTGTCGTCCAGCTCCTCGTGGTGGTCGTGCCCGCCGCCGGACAGCACGTGGTCCAGGGGCGACTTCGGCAGCGCCAGCCCCCTGTCGCCGGCCAGGGCGATGCCACGGACCAGGTCGTGGCTGTGAATGGCCGACATCCACGTGTCCCGGAAGCCCGGCCGAGCCACCAGCCGCCAGTTGGCCGACTGGATCATCTGCAGCATGTCCTGATCCCGGGGTCCGTAGACCGCCGGGGGCCGCACGATCACGACGTCCAGGTCCGCCAGCGTCTGCGCCGCCTCCCAGGCCGCCTGCTCGCCCCCGAACTTGCTCGCGCCGTACCAGGTGAACGGCGCCGGCCGGTGGTGCTCGGCCCGGGCCAGATCGTGGTGGCTGGGGCCCGCGGCCTCCAGGGAGCTGACGTAGACCACGCGCTGCGGCCCGTTCCGCGCCTTGCTGGCGGCCTCGAAGATGCGCGACGTGCCCGCCGCGTTCACCTCCCGCAGGGCCTCAGGCGTGAAGGCGGCCGTGATCCCGGCCACGTGGTAGACGATGTCCACCCCCTCCATCGCCGCGATCAGCGAGTCCAGGTTGCTCAGGGAGCCGTGCCGGATCTCCGCCCCGCTGGCCTCCAGGTTGGCCACGTTCGACGTCTTGCGGACCATGGCGATGGGGTGGTCCCCCCGCTCCTGCAGCCACTCCACCAGGTGGCTGCCGATGAAGCCGTTCGCCCCCGTCACCAGTGCCTTCTTGCCCATGCTCAGAGCTCCTGGCCGTAGATGCGGTAGGTCTTGATCTTCGTCCCGTTCATGGCCTCGATCGCGCGGTTGACCATGTCGTTGTCCTCGAGCGTCCAGCCGATCTCGCCGCCGTCCAGGCCCAGGGCCCCGGCTGCGCGGTGCGTCTCCACGAAGAGGACGGAGTCGATGCCGCGGCGGCGGTAGCCCCCCTTGATGCCCAGGACGATCAGGCGGCAGTCGCGCACCGCCTTCTTGACCTTGAAGTCCCACAGCAGCTTGAACAGCCCCGTGGGGAACAGGCGGCCGTCGATGCTCTTGATGATCGGGTTGAGGTTGAGGATCGCGATGGAGAAGGCCACCGGCACGCCGTCCACCTCCGCCATGAGGGCCAGCGACGGCTCCACCACCAGCTTGAGGTCCTCCGCGATGTGGCGGAACTCCTTGTCCCCCACCGGCACGAAGCCCCAGTTCTGCTCCCAGGCGTCGTTGTAGATCTCGATGATCTTCGAGACCTCCTGGTCCCAGTTCTTCAGGCTCATGGGCCGCACGACCACCTTGTTGCGCACCGCGACCTTGCCGGCGATGCGCACCACCTTCTCCGGGATGGGGGTCGACGTGCTCAGCCACCACTGCCACAGGTCCTTGGCCTTGGTGAGGCCCAGGCCACACAGCAGGTCGTCGTAGTAGGGCGGGTTGTAGGGCATCTGCATGCCGGGGGGGCTGTCGAAGCCCTCCACCAGGGTGCCGCACATGGCGTTGGTGCTCAGGTCCATGGGCCCCAGCACGTTGGTCCGCCCCTGCTCGCGCAGGAAGCCCAGGGCGGCGTCCATCAGGGCCTTCGCCACCACCGGATCGTTCGGCGACTCGAACAGCCCGAAGTGCCCGCACTTGTCCCCGTGGGTGGGCTCCCAGTCCCGGTCGACGACCGCGGCGATGCGGCCGACGTCGCGCCCGTCCTGCACCGCGATCCAGAAGGCGCAGTCGGCGTGATCGAAGAAGGGGTTCTTCTTCGGGTTGAGGTAGTCGCGCCGGTCCATCAACAGCGGCGGCACCCACGCATCGGACGGGTGGTGCTCGCGGTGGATGTACCAGGGCACCCGGATGAAGCGCTCCAGCGTCTTGCGGTCGCCGAGGTCGAAGCGGACGAGGTCGACCATCAGATCAGCTGCGCCAGCTTGCCCACGCGCTCGAAGATGCCGAGCGCGCGGTCGATCATCTCCGGGGTGTGCGTGGCCATGAAGGAGGTGCGGATC